>CAZGAN010000009.1:0-27894 GCA_964523655.1 uncultured Bacteroides sp. | reverse complement strand
TCATAACCCGGAGGTCTCGAGTTCAATTCTCGATCCCGCTACAAAGCTTGGTCAAATGGCCAAGCTTTTTTTTCGCAATTAACCTTGCCGGTCATACAATATTAAGCTAACGATATCGTTTTTATAAATATATAATTGCGACTACCTATCATGACTCCGAATACTCGAGTGAAACTAAAATATTATACCCTATTAGGCATTGCTGCGCTACTAACTTCATGTGGCGGTGCCAAGATATCGACTGCTGACGAGCAAATGGCACGCGGTGAATATTTTGACGCATCAAAAACATATCGCAAAGTTTACAATAAACTTACGAAACGAGAAGAACGCAGCTTGCGTGGCGAAGTTGCTTTTAAAATGGCCGAATGTCACCGAAAAATCAATCAAAGCGCACGTGCAGCGGCAGCATACCAAAACGCGTTGCGATACGGCTACAACGATTCAACCGCATATCTTCATCTTGGTGAGATGCAACAAGCAGAGGGTAAATATGCCGCAGCAATCACCGCATACGAGAGCTATCTCAAATATGTGCCGGGTGATGCACGCGCTCTCAATGGCATTGATGGATCGAAGATGGCCATGGCAAAAGAAGGCAAGACTCGCTACGTGGTCAAAAATCCAAAACTTTTCAACTCTCGCAGGTCAGACTATGCACCAATGTATCTTGACAAGTCATACGACCGTCTTTACTTTACATCTACAAACGAAAAAGTCACCGGCACAAAACGCAGCGAAATCACCGGCATGAAAAACGGTGATATATACGTTGCATCAAAGAACGAACGTGGCGAATGGGAAAAGCCGGAAGCTGTGGAAGGCGAATTAAATACAGAGCTTGATGAAGGCATCGTGTCATTTACAGCTGACGGACAGACAATGTATCTCACAAAAGCTCGACGCGAACCGAACTCAAATACAGGAGTAGAGATCTACACATCTCAGCGTTCAGATGCAAAATGGAGCGCACCCGTGAAATATGAAATAACGGCCGACACACTTTCAAGCTATGGGCATCCGGCAGTGTCGCCCAGTGGCACATGGCTATACTTCACCAGCGACATGCCAGGAGGAAGTGGAGGCAAAGATATTTGGCGAGTAAATCTTAAAGAGCGTGCCGGGTCACTCGAAAACCTCGGCGAATGGATTAACACTCCCGGTGATGAAATGTTTCCATACATGCGTACTGACTCAGTGTTGTACTTCGCATCAAACGGACATCCCGGATACGGAGGTCTTGATATTTTCAGGGCAGAAATGACGCCATCAGGTGGTTGGAGCGTTACAAATATGGGAAGTCCGGTAAACTCTGCCGCCGATGACTTTGGCATCACATTCGGTCCGGGCGAAAGTGGATTTTTCAGTTCAAACCGAGGCGATGCTCGCGGATATGATCATATACTTTCATTTGAGTTGCCCGATTTAAAGATAAACATAAGCGGATGGGTACTAGACAAAGACGAAGAGCCTGTGCCTAATGCTGTAATCCGCATAATCGGTAACGATGGTAGTAATCAAAAACAAGTAGCCAAAAATGATGGTTCATTTTCTTTTCCGCTGCAGCGAGGCATAAGCTATGTGATGCTTGCCAGTGCAAAAGGCTATTTGAACGCAAAGCAAGAATTCACTAGTGATATAGCCGAAGAAGATGCTGAATACGATGTGGATTTCACACTCGCGTCAATCAACAAACCGGTTGTGGTAGACAACATATTCTACGACTTCGATAAAGCCACATTGCGTCCGGAATCGAAAGTTGCGCTCGACTCACTAGCACAAGTGTTACGTGATAATCCAAACGTAACTATAGAAATGGGTTCACACACCGACCGATGGGGTAGCGAAAAATACAACATTGACCTATCATCGCGTCGTGCAAAATCAGTCATTGACTATCTCATTAGTGTTGGCATAGGCACAGACCGTCTGCAAAGTCAAGGTTATGGAAAGTCAAAGCCAAAAACAATAACAAAAAGATTAGCACGAGAATATCCCCAATTCAATGAAGGCGATGTGCTAAACGAAGAATACATTGAGCAACTTTCTGATGAAGATAAAGAAATTGCCGACCAAATAAATAGACGCACAGAATTTCAAGTGCTATCAATTGATTACCACATGTATTAAAGGATTATGGAGTTTCGTACAACAATAGAACCGCTCCGCGGGGTCGCGAAGATTGGCCACGGAAGCTCAATTGTGATGCTTGGCTCTTGCTTCACCGACAACATTAGCGCGCTATTAACTCGCGATGGCTTTAACGTCACTGCAAACCCAATGGGAGTGCTCTACAATCCAATTTCAATAGCGCAAGTTATAACTCGAGCTATTGAGAACAAGCCGTACACCATTGATGACTTATATCAAGCTGATGGTGTGTGGCATTGTCTTGACTTTGAATCTAGGCGCCAAAGCGAAGACAGCAACGTGTTACTTGACTCTCTCAATGCCGATTTTAGCAACTTCAGTGATAAGTTAAATACAGCCGATGTATGGATAATCACCTTTGGCACTGCATGGGTATTTGACCATATTGCCACACAAAAGACCGTTGGCAATTGTCACAAGTTACAAGCGTCGGAATTTGTGCGCCGACGTCTTAGCATTGACGAAATTATCAACATATGGAAGCCGTTATGCGAAGGAAAACGCGTCATCTTCACCGTGAGCCCCATCAGACACTTGGCAGATGGGCTTCATGGCAATCAACTTAGCAAGTCTACACTACTTCTAGCCACCGAACAATTGGGCGAATATTTCCCGGCATACGAAATAGTATGCGACGATTTACGCGATTATCGTTTCTATGCCGGAGACATGAAACACCCATCAGAAGTGGCAGTAAACTACATATACGAAATATTTCAACAAAGCTATTTTGACCGTAAAACCGTGCAAAAAGCTATAGAATGTCGCAAGATTTACTCGCGGCAAAATCACAGACCTATTTTATGAAACTGAAACTACGAGAACTCGCCGAAGCTATCGACGCTCAAATCATTGGCTCACAACACAGTGAGGAATATACTATCTCAATTCCATTAACCGATAGTCGCTCTCTCACAGACGCAACGCAAACCGTTTTCTTTGCGCTACGTACAGCCGCCGGCGATGGACATAACTATTTGAATCAACTCTACGACAAAGGTGTGCGCGTATTTGTCGTTGATAAGCCGGCACCGTGCTTAGAGAATACCGACGCAATATTACTAAAGGTAGATAACACCGGAGCTGCACTTGCAGCCTCTGGCGCGTATGTGCGCAATAAGTTCACCGGCACTGTTATTGCCATAACCGGTAGCACCGGCAAGACTCTTTTAAAAGAAGCAATAAACCGCTCACTGAAGGATAAATTCAACATCATACGTAGCCCCCGCAGCTGGAATTCACAAATCGGAGTTCCTCTATCGCTATGGCAACTTGACAATGAATACAACTTGGCAATAATTGAGGCCGGCATATCTACGAGCGGAGAAATGCAACGTCTCGAAAGTGAGATAAAGCCCACCATCGGCATATTCACATCTATAACAGATGAGCATGAGCGCGGGTTCCAATCTATTGAAGAAAAATGCCGTGAAAAGGCACAACTTTTTGCAAACTGCCAGCACATACTCTACCCAGCTAACAACACGCTGATTGTCTCAACAATTGAGCAATTATATCACAATCATAATCTTCACGCCATCAATGGCAACAATGCCGACTTCTGCAAAGCTGTAGCAGAGATACTCGGAGTGGAAGCAAATATTGAAGAACAAAGCGAAGATATCTCAACACGCATAGACATCACTGATACTCCAGACAGCATCACACTTGCTTACGATCATTTCACATGCGATTTGCAAGGCATTGCGACAGCCCTCGACGTGGTTCGTCGCCGCACCAAAAAACAACGTGAGTTTATTGCCATCATTGGCGACATGCAATGTAGTTGCAACAACGAAGCACATGACTATGCAGCATTAGAAAAGACTTTGTTAACCTACGGCGTTACCGGTATAATTTGCGCCGGGGAAACCATCAGCAAGTATGTGCGCACATTCACTGGTCGGTTTACAAGAAGAGAATACTTTGACAAGCCTGCAGATGTGGCACGACACTTCACCGAAGCCGATTTCTTTGGTTCGACAATCTACATCTCAGGCAACAATAAAAGCGAGTTTGCAGAGATTTTAAGCTGGCTAAGTCGCAACCGACATATTACTCGTCTGGAGGTTAACCTCGATAGTCTAGCTCACAACTATCGTCATTACCGATCATTACTGCCATCAACAACCGGATTAATCGGCATGATTAAAGCATCAGGCTACGGTTGCGGAGATTTGGAAGTTGCACGCACATTGCAGAGCCAAGGCGCAGACATGGTGGCAGTGGCAGTAGTTGACGAAGGCGTCACATTGCGCAAAAGCGGTGTAACGATGCCAATATTGGTACTTGACCCGCTATGTGAGAATATGCGTGCCATTTTCGCGAATAATCTTGAAGCTACCATAATTGCTCCTGACGAAGAGATAATAAAGCGCATGGAATATTGTGCAGATTTAGAAGATGTTGACACATTTAAAGTGCATCTAAAGCTCGACACAGGTATGCACCGTGTGGGCCTTACCGAAGGAGAACTTGAGGAATTTATTGGCATCATGAAGCGCCATCCACGCATGCAAGTAGCTTCAATATTCAGTCACCTCGCTACAGCCGACTGCCTCGACAAAGATGCATACACAGAAATGCAACTATCGAACTTCGAGCGCATGAGCAGCTATATCATAGCAAACACTCCCTACCCCATAAAACGCCACATACTCAACACTGCCGGCATCACTCGATACGGCAAGACACACGTGTACGACATGGCTCGTCTTGGCATCGGTTTATATGGCATATCACCACTTGACGCTGAAGATGCTAAATCGCTCAAGCCGGTAGCACGTTTGGTGACACGTATTATAGCTACACGCAAGTGCGATGCTACACAAACTGTGGGTTATAGCTGCAACGGCAAGCTAAATCGCGAATCAATTATTGCGACATTGCCGGTTGGATATGCCGATGGCATTGACCGGCGTCTAGGCAACAGAAATGCTTATTTTCTTGTCAACGGTACAAAATGTCCGACAATCG
The DNA here is from genome assembly GCA_964523655.1 of uncultured Bacteroides sp. Taxonomy (GTDB): domain Bacteria; phylum Bacteroidota; class Bacteroidia; order Bacteroidales; family Muribaculaceae; genus CAG-873. The sequence goes on along the minus strand of CAZGAN010000009.1, from coordinate 22,767 downwards.
GCAACATATGCATGGATCTTTGCATGATAGACATTACGGACTGCAAAGACATTGGCGACGGCACAGTTGAGATATTTGGCACAGAAGCGCCAATTGAACGAATAGCCGAAACACTTGGCACAATTCCCTATGAAGTTTTGACATCAGTGTCGCCACGTGTGAAGCGCATATACTATCGTGAATAATAGTTAAATATATATAAACATATCACTTTATGCCGATTTTAGATAAAAAATTATAAAAACAAAGAGGCATACACAGATATATCAGCAAAATTTCATAAATTTGCATATTGATTAATTACATTTTTGAAAGCATTAGAATGCGAAAATTCTTCTTATACACATTATTGCTTGTTGTGTGCTCGTCATGCGGCGAGTACGTTCGCGTACAGAAAAGTAACGACTTCGAATATAAGTACGATTATGCAAAGCGTGCTTATGAGCAAAAAAGATACCAGCAAGCAGCAACTCTATTTAAAGATTGCTCTACAGTATTCAAAGGCACAGAAAAAGCTGAAGAATGCATGTACTTGCTAGCCATGAGTCACTACGAGAATAAAGACTATGTGACATCAGGTCCATATTTTCAGACATATTATAGCCGCTATCCCAAAGGTAAATACACCGAACCGGCACGTTTTTACTGTGGATATGGCTACTATCTTGACTCACCGGAGCCACAGCTTGACCAGTCGTTAACACTTAAAGCAATAGAAGAATTGCAAGCATTTCTTGACTACTATCCACGTAGTGACAAAGTTGCTATTGCTCAAAACGCTATATTTGAGTTGCAAGATAAGCTAACACTGAAACAGCTTCAGAATGCGCAACTCTATTACAACTTGGGCAACTATCTTGGCAACAACTACGAGAGCGCAGTCATAGTTGCAAAAAATGCGATTAAAGACTATCCGTACTCAAAGTACAAAGAAGACCTTGAGCTTCTCGTGCTCAAAGCTCGCTATCAAGAAGCAGACATGAGTGTAGATGAACGAAAGGCCGACCGTTTTCGCGAGGTAATTGATGAATACTACAGCTTCATCAACAACTATCCCGATAGCCCCAACCGCAACGAGGCTGAAAACATATACAAAATTGCACAAAAATACGTGCACGACTAATTAAAAACGAAGGAAAGATAACTACAATATAAAAAGTATTTATTACATACGTAGATATGGATTATAAGAAAACAAACGCTCCGCTCAACACCGTTACACGCGACATGATTGAGCTTTCAGAAGAAACCGGTAACGTTTACGAAACAGTTTGCATCATAGCAAAACGCGCTAACCAAATCGGTCTCGAGATGAAACACGACCTTGAGAAAAAGCTCCAAGAGTTTGCATCACTCAATGACAATTTGGAAGAGATCTCTGAAAACCGTGAGCAAATTGAAATTTCACGCTACTACGAGAAACTCCCCAAACCCACTTTGATTGCTACACAAGAGTACATTGACCACAAATTGTACTACCGCAATCCATCAACCGAAAAACCCAATCTTGACTAATTGAGTTGAGATTTGTGGCATAAAAGAGTTACAAATTAAAAAATATTTTGTAACTTTGCACTCGCAAAACGCTGATGAGACATCTGAGTCACATCAACCATAATAATTATTTCATTTATAACAACAAAAAATTTCAAAAGAATGTATTTAAATTCTGACGAAAAAGTAGAGATCTTCGAGAAGTACGGTAAGGGTAAGACTGACACTGGCTCACCTGAAGCACAGATTGCATTGTTCTCGGTTCGTATTTCTCATTTGACTGAGCACCTCAAGTCAAATCACAAAGATCATACAACAGAGCGCGCTCTTAAGATGCTTGTAGGTAAACGTCGTCGTTTGCTGGACTACTTGAAACGCAAAGACATCAGCCGTTACCGCGCTATCATCGCTCAAAAAGAGCTTGGTATCCGCAAGTAAGCACTCGCTCTACTTAAAGACTACGCATATAGGGTTGACAGCCATGCTGTCAGCCCTATATTGTTTTTATGCGGAAGCCGGCAAATCGAGTTTAAAAACGATGCGCTGCACTCCATTTTCGAAACGGCTACTCGAGATGCGGAAATGTCCGATTTCAGATGTATGTTTCACGTGCGAACCGGCACACAGACATTGGTCATAATCGCCAACGCGCACCACACGCACTGTGTCGGAAGCGCCATCAGGGAGTCTGCTCATGTCAAATCGCGACATAGCTTCAGCTTGGGTGATAAATTCTTCAGTAACTTCAACATCTTCAGCAACTATAGCATTTATATAGTCTTCAAGCGAGCGCAACTCATCATCAGTCAAAGCTTGCGGCAAGTGGTAATCGAGCTTTGATTTTTTACGTTCAATGTGAGCGCTAAAAGCACGGCCACAGCCATATCGGCGAGCCATTTCACCATTAAGCAAGTGCTCGGCAGTATGCATCGGAGGGAATTCTTGCTTATTATGTTCGTTTAAAATTTGTTCGGCCATTATGTTTCTATTTATATTGTCTTGCAAAAGTAATAATTATTTTCGAGATACGCACAAAATGACAATCTAACACTATTTAATGATTTTTAATAACGAATTAATACAAATAGTCATACAATAAATATAATTTTGTTGCATTCAAAACTAAATATTCAAGAATATGAAACTTTCTCCTTACCAACAGATCAACACTATTATAGTTGGACTTGCGACATTGTGCACAGTATCATGTAATAGCACAAACTTTGACGATGAACAATACAACCCTATGCAACCAAATGGCGGCATGGGAGGCGGTGGCGGCATGGGCATCAACGCTACAGAGGATGGCGATGCACCTGATTTTGATGCCACAATAACTTCATGGAACGGGCAAACCGCAACAGATGCCTCAGCCGATAACGTAGGCAGCGATGCTGATTTCTATTTTGAGGCAAACACGTTTAAAAACACAGTAAAAGTAACGTATTCGGGCAACGATGCGACAGTTGAGAGTAGTAATTCTGACATCATTGTTCACAAAACCGGAGCCTACATAACTGTAGACATGGCTACTAACACCGTTTCAGGCACAGAAATTATTATTTCGGGCAAAAGCGACAATGGCGGACTTAAAATTTATGGCAGCAAGAAGTTTAAGCTTACGCTCAATGGTGTAGAACTAACCTCACAACAAGGGCCGGCAATCAACAGCCAATGCAAGAAGCGTATGTTCGTACACTTGGCAGCCGGCACAACAAACAAAATTACAGATTGTGCGACTTACACTGACGATGCATACTATCTTGAGTCAAGCGATGAAGACCGCAAAGGATGTATGTTCAGCGAAGGCAACCTAATTTTCAGCGGAACAGGCACACTCGTAGTTGCGGGCAAACAAAAGCACGGCATCGCCACTGATGGATATTTCTGGATGCGTCCCGGAGTTACAATTGTAGTAACCGAGGCCGCTAAAAACGGTATTCATGTGAAAGGTGATGCAGATGATGGCATTGGTGTTACAATTAAAGGTGGACTTATTTACGCAAACATTGCCTCAACAGCAGGGAAGGCGATAAAGACAGACCTTGACGTGAATATAGAAGGAGGTAACTTATTGCTAAACACATCAGGCGATGCTACATACGATAAAGATGAACAAGACACATCATCGGCAGCTTGTATTAAAACAGACGGTAGTATCACAATCAACGGAGGTTCACTCACGCTAAAAAGTACCGGCACCGGTGGCAAAGGTCTCAATTCAGATGTAGACATAAACATAGCCGGTGGCGAAACAACCATAACCACAACCGGAGGTAAATATTATTACAATCAAAGTCTAACATCATCGCCTAAGGGCGTTAAAGCAGATGGGAACGTAAACATTTCGGGTGGGAAGCTCAATATTTCAGTGACCGGGAAAAGCGACGGGTCCGAAGGCTTAGAGAGCAAAAGCACCATGAATATAAGTGGCGGAGAAACATTTGTTTATGCATACGATGACGCTATTAACGCATCGTCAGCGATAAACATTTCAGGAGGCAAAGTCTATGCCTATGCCTTAAATAACGATGGTATTGACTCAAACGGCTCACTAACTATTTCAGGCGGATTGGTTATCGCCAGCGGCACATCATCGCCTGAGTGCGGCATAGATGTGGACAACAGCAACCAATTTAAAATAAACGGCGGCACTGTGGTTGCAATAGGTGGAGGCTCGCTACAGTCAAAGCCATCATCATCAAGTTCACAGTGCAGTGTTGAGTATGGCGGATTATCTCTATCAAAGGGATATTATGTATCTGTGCTAAACAATTCAGATAAGCCCATACTCACGTTCAAGCTACCAAAATCACTTAGCAGTGGTTCATTCTTCTTCAGCAGCTCATCGCTAGCGAAAGGGTCGTCATACACAATTTCAAGCGGAGGGAGTCTCACATCATACACCGATTCATGGAACGGGTGGTTTGACGGCGGAAATTGGAGTAATGGCACAACCGTACAAACATTTAGCATCAGCAGCGTTATCACCTCTCTAGGCACATCGACTAATGGCGGCATGGGAGGCGGTGGCGGCATGGGCTGGCACTAAGATTTTTGAGATGATGCTCTTGCGTGTATTAAAGTAATGACGTATCTTTGCACTATAATTTGTAGGAAACACATAAACAATTATCTATGAACAAAAGATACACCACATACGCAGCGGCAATAGCCATTGCTTCACTTTCACTTGCAAGTTGTTCATCGCTATCAACTGCAACATCTTCCACTTCAAAAAAGCAAACTGCATCAGTGGCAACAACATCAACAAATGCACATTCCGGTTCAAGCACTGCATCAAAAGGTTTGGCCGACAATATTGCCGGTGAATGGATAATCACAGGCATAGGCAGCAAAACGATCAGCCAAGATGAAGATATGCCATACATCACATTCGTGCCATCAGAAAATAGATTTTATGGCTCAAATGGATGCAATGTGCTCAACGGAAGCTACACAGTTAATGGCACCACCGTATCGTTTAACAACGTGTTAGCTACGCAGAAATACTGCCCGGATGTTGACTATGACGGACAAATCACAGCGCTTTTGCAAGATGGCAAAAGTGCCACTGCCACATTGAAAGATTCAGGCAACGAAACTCACTTACAATTGGTCGGCACCGACAGCCATATAACAATAACACTTTGCCGTCACAACCTACAATATTTGGACGGACAATGGCAAGTGACAGACATCAACGGGAAAGGCATCAACGATGAAGAAGCCAACATTTTTTTTGATGTTACCGAATTGAAAATACACGGCAACACCGGATGCAACTTCTTTAACGGCACAATACTCATTGACCCGTCAAAAGCGAACTCAATAAATTTTTCAGGCATGGCTGTAACACGAATGTCATGTCCAAAGCTCGACCAAGAGCGTTTGATGCTTGTTGCACTAGAAGAGACAGAGACTGTGGTGCGCAATAACGACGACACGGTTTCTCTTCGCAATGGATCAGGCAAGACAGTGCTCAAGCTTAAGAAAGTAGACATAAAGAGCGAATAAACGTTTGCATCATGAAAAACCAATCATTACGCACTTTTGGACTTATCGGTCACCCTCTCGGACATTCATTTTCGCGTCGCTTCTTCACCGAAAAATTTGCAAAAGAAAGCATTAATGCCGAGTATTTGAATTTTGACATTGAAAGCATTGATAAGCTAACATCGGTGCTTGATGCCAACCCCGCCCTTGTGGGCTTAAACGTGACCATTCCTTACAAGCAAGTTGTCATGCCTATGCTTGACGAAATAGATGAAGACGCAACAAAAATTGGTGCTGTAAATGTGATAAAAATAACTCATCCGGCGAACGGCAAACCACATCTAAAAGGATATAACTCTGATATCATTGGCTTCACCAATTCGCTAAGCAAGCTGATAAAAGGTAGAAATATCACGAATGCGCTAGTACTCGGCACCGGAGGAGCATCACGTGCTATAGTAGCCGGATTGCACAAGTTGGGTATTGAAACTCAACTGGTTTCTCGCAAGAAAAGTGAAGGCATTATCACATACGCCGACATTAGTAAAGAAGTAATTACTAACAACCTAATAATAGTAAATACTACTCCACTAGGCACAACGCCAAACGTTGACACAGCAGCGGATATACCGTATCAATTCATCACGCCACAACATGTATGCTTTGATTTGGTGTACAACCCTGATGTAACAAAATTTATGTCATTGTGCGCTGCTCAAGGAGCAACAGTTTCAAACGGGCTGGAAATGTTGCATGGACAAGCTATTGCTGCATGGGAAATTTGGAACACTAATAACGACTAACATATTACAAAATTTAAAGCTATGGCAAATTCATCATCAACCGCACCTGCCGCATCACTAGTAAGTAAGCTGGTGTACATTGCGTGCATAGTGCTGATTTTGCTTCCACTCGGCTACGACGATGCGGGTGGGCATTTCAAATATTACATCACTGCGCCAATCGCATTGTTGGCAGGATTAGTATTTGCTTTCTCCTTTAAAAATCCCTATCCTAAATTTAACAAAAAGACATCGAAGTATCTTTTGCAAGTTGCCGTTGTGTGTCTTGGATTCACAATGAACTTGCACGAGTCGCTCAAATCAGGTAGCGAAGGTATGTCATTTACCATCGTGTCAGTCATTGGAGTTATGGTACTTGGATCTCTTTTTGGATATTGGATGCACCTCAACCGCAAAACAGCCTATCTTATTTCATCGGGTACAGCGATCTGCGGTGGTAGCGCAATTGCTGCAGTAGGGCCTATTGTTAAAGCTAATGAGAACGAGATGGCAGTATCGCTTGGCGTGGTATTTATACTTAATGCTATTGCACTTTTCATTTTCCCGCCTATCGGTCATTTGCTCGGCATGAGTGAAACACAATTTGGCACATGGGCAGCCATTGCCATACACGACACATCATCAGTTGTCGGAGCCGGAGAAGTTTATGGCCCGATTGCGTTTCAGACAGCAACACTCATTAAGCTAACACGTGCGCTGTGGATTATTCCATTGGCATTGGCAACAATGTTTATTTTCCGCGATAAGACAAGTTCAATCAAGAAATCTATACCTTGGTTTATCTTTGTATTTATCATTGCAATGGTTATAAATACATACATGCCACTACCCGATGCAGTGACAAAAGTATTTGTTTGGATTGCAAAACGCGGCATGGTTGTTACGTTGTTTCTCATAGGTGCCAGCTTATCACTGAAAACCATCAAAGAAGTAGGCGTGAAAGCGCTACTACTCGCCGTTTCACTTTGGGTGGTAATTGGGGTAAGCAGTCTAGCAGTTGTACTTTCAACCATTGATTAACCGCTAAAATTTGGAGCCGTGAAACCTCCATTGTCATACGTTCCCGCACTTCCGGTTGTAGCCGGACTTAGTGCGGGAATTTTGTTTGCAGTGCACTGCACAACCATGGCATGGATTATCGCGGCAATTACCCTTATTGGTAGCATTATACTATGGCTCACACGTCGCAATTTGGTTGGCGCCTTAATGTTTTTCTTCGCCATTGGGATTGTGATGACCACGTTGCGATTACCTCAGCCCATACCTGCGCAATTGAACGCACAGAAATGCGCAATCACAGGTTCAATAATTAGAGCGACAGAGACGCAAGAAACAATGCGCTATTTGATGCAAGTTGACTCATATAACGGCGCTCCATGCCACTTCAGAGCACTGCTAACAGTTTACTCAGTGGAACGAGGATACAAACGTGGAGATATTATTACCGCAAGCGGAAAACTATACACAACCGAGCAATTTTTGGATGTGCCTGATCAGACAGATTTTGCCGCATACTCGTTTATTGATGGTGTTGTTGCACGTATGAGCGTGCATCCTAACAAAGTATGTTATATTAAATCAACTCCATCGTTTGCTCAGAGCCTATACAATCACGGCTCCGTAGCGTTAGAAAATGCCATTGTTTTATCAGGCTTCAACAACGAGACAGCATCGTTTCTTCTTGCAACTATAGCCGGCGATGATTTACTTCTATCAGCCGATTTAAGCGATAATTTCAGAGCCATAGGTCTTGCGCATATACTCGCGCTCAGTGGCCTACACGTTGGCATAATTATGGCATTGGTAGCAGCGCTCCTATTTGCCATACGATGCCTTCCTATCGGGCGATACGCATACTACATACTGCTTGGATTGGCGGTGATGTGTTATGCATGCATCACCGGCATGACACCATCAGTAGCACGTGCAGCGGTAATGATGCTAGTATTCATAGTAAGCAAGCTCACCGAACGCGGTCTAGCTGCATACAATAGCGTTTGCGTGACAGTTTCCATTTGGCTTATAATAAATCCTTTTTGGCTATGGTCGCCAGGATTGCAATTATCAGTGGCTGCCGTTATAGCCATTGTATGGCTAGGCAAGAAATTTAATCCCTATGACCAAAAGCAACCATATCGCATGTTTGCTGTATCACTGTTTACTATCCCCATTGCTGCCATCATCGGCACATCAATGATTACAGTGTGCTACTTTCACGCTTTTCCTATATGGTTTCTACCTTCAAACATCATTGCATCGTTATTAGCACCTCTTATTATCGGTGGTGGAGCAATTGCAACAGCACTCACTGCAATAGGCATTTCTTCCGGTTTTTTGCCAAATATAATTGATGTGCTCTATAGCTGGCTGGAAAGGATAATAACTTGGTTTGCGACCATTCCAAATGGCCAATTCACAAACATATATCCCTCTTGGTGGCAAATAACGCTGTATGTCACATGCATATTGGTTCTTGCCGTGGCAACATATCAGCATCGCCGCGTTTACTATCACATTTTCTGTATGCTGACAGTATTACTTATAGCATCATTTATATTTATGCCTTACAATCACGGCAGCGAATTATATGTGCCTCGCATTTCAGCATCGACCGACATACTGATTCGTTACGATAAGACGGCATTGCTAATTACAAATGGTGATTCGGTGGCTTACCAACGCGCTGAGCAATTATACACCGACTATTTGGGCAAGCGCAAGGCAACACTTGCATTAGCGCCCGACAGTTTCGACTTAGGGCCGTTTGCTCGTCGCCACAACTATCTATATTTTAGAGATAAAATCATGAAAATCATCACATCTGATAGCGATGTTGTTTCTCCGACAGCACGAATTGACTACGCGCTGGTTGGCGGCGGATTTAAGGGCGATATTGTTGAGCTTGCACATACTGTGAATGCTGACACTATAATTCTTGCACAAAGCATTAATGCGATACGACGTAAACGATATGATGCCGAACTATCTGCAGCATCAATCCCCCACTCTATAAAAAATTTATCTCTCAGCAAAAACTATTTTGCCAAGAGATAAACCGTATAAATTTCAGTATGTCAGAGTAGAGCTACACAGCGCTATAAGCTTTAGCGTGACGATAAATCACTACTGTCAAAACGAACGATATAGCAGCGCATACAATAAGAGTGCACGCCGTTGTGACTTGTATATCTCCAAGACCAACAATCGGCGACACAATACCACCGAACACGAATCCAATAGCGCCAACAATTGCGGCTGCAGCTCCGGTGTATTCTCTACCTTGATCCATTGCCATTGATGTTGAGGTGGTGAATACCATGCCAAGGAAAATCAATAATAAGAGGGTTGTAACCTCATACGATACGAACGAGTTAAAAGCAAATACGCCAAGCAATTGGAGTACAGCAAAAACTGTCATACCCAAAGCGCCAATAGTCATAGCTTTTTCAAGCGATTTAAATCGCAAAGCCAAGCCTGAGCCCACGCCTATGCACACAGAGTTAACTCCAAAAATCACGGCAAACCAGATTTCATTAAACTGGAAATGATTTTGTATGATAAACGGTGCTGATGATATATATGCGAACAAGCATCCTGAAGAGAAACCGTAAGCAACCACAAGCATCACAAAGCGTTTGATTGAGCAAACTTTCGGATAATCTTTAAATGTAGAAAGCAATGAGCCTTTAAATCTTTTCTCAGGAGAAAGTGTTTCTTTAAATATAATCGACATTACAAACAACACAACGCCAATCGCAGCCAACACCATGAAAATGCCTTGCCAACCCATTGACTTAGCTAACAGACCGCCAATCACAGGTGCTGTTGCCGGGGCAATACCATTGATTGCACCAACAATTGCCATCATTTTTGCAAGATTTCGACCTGAATAGCAGTCAGTGCAAATAGAACGAGCCAATACAATGCCTCCGGCACCGCCAAGACCTTGCACCAATCGGCATGCTAAAAAGAAATTAATGTTTGTGGAGAATACGCTTGCAACGGCAGCGACAATAAATAGCAACATTGAGACAATAAGAATGGGGCGACGTCCCCACTTTTGGCTCATCTGGCCGAAAAAAATCTGGCCAATAGCCAAACCGATCATACCCATAGTGAGCGAAAACTGCACTAAAGTTTCGCTTGTATGGAAATCGTGTACCATAGTTGGGAGAGTGGGCAAATACATATCGGTGAGGAATGGACCGAATGCCGACAACAATCCCAAAAAGATTAATAAAAAGTAGAAATAACGCGGTGCGAAACCGCCATAAATGTCTTCAGTTTTTTCTGTTTTTTTACTCATTTAAATTAAATAATAAATTAAAGATTAACCGCACGTAGCGGCACAATTTAAATGGGCCAAGGGCTATGTTTTAACCCTCAGTATATGTGGTGTTAGTTCTTGAGCTTTGCGTATCTGCGACGCAACATAGGTACTTGCTCTTTGCGATTGTTTGACATTGGGTTTGCCTGATTAACAGCATGAATCAAAGTCAGCAAATCGTAAAGGCGCTCATCAGTGAGGCAAAGGTTTCGCAAACGTTTGAGCGAGCGATCTTTTGCTTTTTCGCCGTTCAAGCCCCAGCTATAAGCAGCAGCTTGATTTCGAATCAAGAAAGTTACATCTTTTTTGAATTTTGATAGATACTTGAATCTATACAAGATTGCGTCCGTTTTACGAGCACAAGCCACGGCAACATCAATGGCAGTCATTGTTTTGTCTTTACTCTTTGACAAATCGACATAGCCTATAGCATGAAAAACAGCAGCAAGACGCACATGAGATCCGGCCTCTTGCGGCACACGCACAACGGCATTGAGAGCACGAGACCACACTGTGTCGGTAGCAGAACTAATTTTGCGACGGTAAGTCTGCTCAAGTTCAGGCACAACATAGTGCATAGCTCCGGTGCTGCGCAAAAGCTCAAGAGCACGAACCGGCGAAGGGCCGGAAATCATCTTTTCAAACTCTGCGCGAATACGTTCGATTTTAATTTGACGAAGCCCGGGCATGCCCTTTCGCATTGCGTCGACCAAATTCGGGTCAAGTTTCCAGCCAAGCGAGCAAGCCATGCGTATGCCACGCAATATTCGCACCGGGTCGTCATAAAAAGTCATCTCGGCATCCATCGGAGTGCGTAACGTTTTTGTGTGTATATCGTCGAGCGCATGTCCGGTAATGTCGAGAAACTCATTGGTAGTAATATTGAAATATAGCGAGTTTATGGTGAAATCACGGCGCAAGCAATCATCTTCAACTGAGCCAAATACTTGCCCGGGGTTGTCAGCATTTTCAGCTGTGTATTTACCACAACGAGTCTGCACAATTTCAATTTCATGTTCGGGAAAACGTTTCAGACGCAACATTGCAGTGCCATAACGTTCGAACGTTGTTGGCGCACCAACAATGAGATGTTTTCTTTGCAACATTTTGGCAAAACGGATGCCACCATTTTCCAAATCTATAGCCAAATCGACATCATTTATGTTACGTTGCATCACTTCGTCACGACAGCAGCCACCGACTGCGTACACGTGTCCCTGCCAAGGAGTATCGGCAATGAGCATACGCAGATAATCGCAAATTTTGTGATAAGTTTCTACTGTCATTATGTTTAGGAGTGATTTTGCGACTGCAAAGTTACTAAACTTTTCTGAAACAAAAGCACTTACTCGGCAAGCATTGCAAGAAATTGGTCTTCATTTATTATTTCTATGCCCAATTTTTGAGCTTTTTCGAGCTTAGCAGGGCCCATATTTTCGCCGGCGAGCACAAAATCGGTCTTTTTTGAGATAGAGCTTACGTTTTTACCGCCATTTCGTTCGATGATAGCTTTGTATTCATCACGACTATGTTTGCTAAACACGCCACTAATCACAATGGCCTTGCCTGCCAGCACGTCAGAATCGGGTTCAGTTTCATTTTTAACGATGCTCATCTGCAATCCGGCGGCACGAAGTCGCTCAACATTCTCGCGGTTTACAGGAGCCGCAAAATACTCGGCAATACTTTCGGCTATGCGAGGGCCAACATCTTCAATGCCTTCAAGTTCGAGCTGAGTCATTTCCATGAGACGGTCTATTGACCCGGCAGCACGGGCAACTTTTCTCGCTGTAGTTTCTCCGACATACGGTATAGACAAAGCGAAAACCACTCGTTCGAACGGCACATTTAAGCTTTCGCGCAAACCGTCAATAATACGCTCAGCGCTACGTTGGCCAAAACGATCGAGTTTAATGAGTTTATCGACAGTAAGGTCGTACAAATCAGCTATATTTTTCACTAGACCTGTAGCGAAGAGCACTTCTGCAGTTTCTTCACCAATACCATCAATATTCATCATACGACGTCCAACGAAATGCTCAACACGGCCGGTGATTTGTGGAGCGCAGCCCCATTTGTTGGGACATACCCACGCTGCTTCACCCTCAACTCGCACGAGCGGAGAGCCGCAAGCCGGGCAGTGGCTCACAAATTCTATAGGGGTAGCATCAGGTTGACGTTCTGAAAGTTCAACCCCGGTGATTTTAGGGATAATTTCGCCACCTTTTTCAACATAAACCATGTCGTTATTGTGTATATCGAGCGACTTTACAATATCCTCATTGTGCAACGATGCGCGTTTCACTATTGTGCCTGATAGCAGCACCGGCTCGAGGTTGGCAACAGGTGTGATAATGCCCATGCGACCAACGTCAAACGATATCGAGTTTAATCGAGTCAAAGCACGTTCGGCTTTAAATTTATAGGCGATTGCCCAACGCGGAGATTTTGCGGTAAATCCCAAATTGAGTTGCTGACGCAACGAATTAATTTTGAAAACGAGTCCGTCGGTTGCAACCGGCAACTCTTTGCGTGCAGTGTCCCAATGATTTATATATTGGTCGACTTCATCAATATTGTGGAGCAAAGTCATAGCGTCGCTCACTTTGAAGCCCCATGAGCGAGCAGCCATCATATTATCGTAATGGTTATCGCAAGGCAAGTTTTCGCCTAAGAGATAATAGAAATATGCATCCAAACCACGGCGAGCTACTTCTGCCGGATTAAGCAATTTGATAGTGCCGGCAGCAGCATTACGTGGATTAGCAAACAACGGTTCTTCATTGAATGCACGTTCAGCATTTATACGCTCGAACGATTGCCAAGGCAACACAATCTCGCCACGTATTTCAAAGAAATCAGGCCAACCAGAGCCACTAAGAGTGAGCGGGATTGATTTAATTGTTTTCACGTTGTCTGTTACAACATCACCTTTTTCGCCATCGCCACGAGTCACAGCACGCACCAAACGTCCATGCTCATAAATCAATGAAATGCCGGTGCCGTCAAACTTCATTTCGCCTACCATCACCGTTTTTTCTCCGGCTATTTCGACACGATTCACCCAAGCGTCAACTTCTTCAATCGAATAAGTATTTCCCAACGACAACATGGGATAGATGTGGGGAGTTTGTTCGAAGCCAGTAGTGATATCACTACCAACACGCTGAGTTGGCGACAATGGGTCGGCATACTCGGGATGCTCACGCTCTAATGCTTCCAATTCCTTCATGAGTTTATCAAACTCAAAATCATCAATTTGAGGAGCATTTAAAACGTAGTAGTTATAATTATGTTGATTGAGTTGTGCGCGCAACTCGTCAATTCGTTGTTTTATTTCCATGATTAATCTATATTGTGTACTACAAAGGTAACAAAAAAATCAGATTTTTTTGTAAATTTGCAACATATCATCAAACTCGACAGCTTATGGAAGCAAGAATATCGCCCCCAATCACGCAAGATGTGATTCATTATATGGTCATGTCATTATCTTTATTTGCGAACAAGCATCATATATCGCGCAAAGATGCCTGTAATTATTTAACGCGTTTTAAAGGCTTTCGTTTTGTACTTGACAATTACGAGGTTGAGCATCAATTATCGCTACATGATTGTGTTGATGATATGACGGCTATTTGCAAACGTAACGGAGGAAATATAGGATGATATTATTTCATGGGTCAAATGTGAGCATTGAGCAAATCGATTTGACAAAAGGAAGACCGAACAAAGATTTTGGTAGAGGGTTCTATGCTACTCATATCGAGGAACAGGCTAAATTTTGGTCTCGTCGCATGGCTGAACGCTATGGAGGCACGCCTACCATCACTCAATATGATTTTGATTACAAGGGAGCGTTAGCGAGCGGGCTAAAAATAAAGGTCTTTGACACTCCGAATAAAGAATGGGCATTATTTGTTATGGCATGTCGCAGAGGTACAGAGCATGATTACGATATAGTGATAGGTCCTGTTGCAGATGATGCGATGGCCCGTTTGTTCGGACTTTATGAAATGAACATTATCGGTATCGATTCCGTTGTAGAAGGCTTAACATACAAAGGGCTAAACAGCCAATATTTTTTTAGAACTGAGCAAGCGCTCAAATACTTAAACCTATTATGAACACAGAGAATACATTCACATTTCTCATTGATTTCATTACAACGAAAGTTGTTGAATCATTGATGAATGATAAGCAGATTGGTATCGAAGAGGCTATGGCATTGTTTCATAACTCTGAGACATTTGATAAACTGATGAATCCGAATACAGGTTTCTACACTGAAAGTCCCGCATTCATATATGATGTTCTGAAGGACGAATTTAGGTTTGGAACGATTCAAGGGCTAACAGAGTAAGCGTTTGAATAACAAATTTATTTTGTAATATTACAAAAATATGCGATAAGTGTTATACCTTTGCAGAAAAGAAGGAATTATGATTTTATATAAAGTATACCAAATTTGCATAATGGCACCACTCATGTTGGTAGCCACTGTACTCACATCTACGTTTGTAGCACTCGGCTCAATATGCGGTGGACATCGCTTTTGGGGATACTATCCGGCAATGATTTGGGGCAGAGTTATGGCATGGCTTACGTTGGTGACTGTGTCAGTGCGCGGACACGAAAACGTTGAGCCCGGCAAGTCATACGTGTTTGTTGCTAATCACCAAGGAGCTTATGACATTTTTGCCATATACGGCTGGCTCGGGCACAATTTTAAATGGATGATGAAGAAAAGTCTTGAGCGCATTCCATTGGTGGGATATGCATGCAAAAAGGCAGGACATATTTTCGTTGATAAATCATCGCCGCGAGCCATTCGCGAGACGATGCAGAAGGCAGAGAAACAATTAGCCGGAGGCATGAGCGTTGTGGTTTTTCCTGAGGGTTCACGTACTCGTAACGGCAAGTTTGGCAGATTTAAACGCGGAGCATTCTTGCTCGCTGAAGAGTTTAATCTCCCGGTGGTACCCATTACGATTGACGGTTCATACAGCGTGATGCCAATCACAGCGAAATTGCCTCGCATCGGACACATAAACGTAACAATACATAAACCTATTACCGCGCCCAAAGACGGCTATGACATTGCGGCTCTCATGGAGCAATCACACGATGCTATTGCATCTTCACTTCCGGAAGAATCAAGATAATAAATTCATTCACATATAAAATAGTAACGCGCTGCAGCAAGAGCCACAGCGCGTTATTATTTTTATTAGGTATTTCAAAAACCTTATAGTTTGAATTGTCCTTCGAGACGAATATCATTTGAGGCGGCACCTATTTTTGCAGTAAATGTGCCGGGCTCTACAACTTGATTGAGGTTGAAATCGTAGATAGAAAGATCATCTTTGCGCAATTCGAAAGTAATGGTTTTTGTTTCGCCTTTTTTGATGTTTACGCGTTTGAAAGCTTTCAACAATACCGGGGGTTGAGCTACAGAAGCGACTTCATCTGTGATGTAAAGTTGCACCACTTCATCACCGTCGCGATCACCTGTATTTGTCACTGTGCACGATACTGTTTGAAGCACATCACCGGAGCCGGCAGAAAGTTTCAAATTGCCATATTCAAATTTTGTGTATGACAAGCCATAACCGAATGCGAACAACGGAGTTGAAGGATTCTCAACATAAGAGTGATTTGAACCTTGAGAATAGTAAACCGGTATTTGACCTACTGAACGGGGAACAGAAACCGGGAGACGACCTGCAGGGTTTTCATCACCGAAGATGATGTCAGCAATAGCGTTACCACCTTGTTCGCCGGGATACCATGCAGTGAGCAAAGCATCGGCTTTAGCGTTTGCGATGTTCATGTCGAGAGGACGACCTTGGATGTACACAACAACCAAAGGTTTGCCTGTTTCAGCAACAGCGTTAAGCAACTTAATTTGGTCGCCGAGCAAGTCGAGAGTGCTACGGTCGAAACCTTCGCCACAGTCCATGTCAGAGATTGTTTTCTCATCAGCTACGGCTGCGCCGGTATCAATGTATTTAGTTTTAAAGTCACGAGCACTAGAACCGCCCAAAACCATAACAACAGCGTCAGCACTTTTTGCAGCATTAACTGCGCTATTGATATCGGTTGTGGTTGTATCGCGCACGCTGCAACCTTTTGCATATACAACGTTTGTTCCGGCACCAACGGCTTGTTTGATACCCTGATATACGGTGATAATTTGAGCCGGGTCTTGCGGAGCGGTGTAATCACCAAGTTGGTTGTACATCATATCGGCATTGGGGCCAATAACAGCAATAGTTTTTATGTCTTTTTTCAGGGGAAGCACTCCGTTGTTTTTCAACAACACTGTGCCTTGTGCAGCGACTTTACGAGCGAGAGCAACATTTTCGGCGCTGTGCACTAATTTTTTAGCCGCTTTAGCATCAACATACGGATTTTCAAAAAGTCCCATGTTGAATTTCAATCGGAGTATGTTAGCAACAGCTTTGTCAAGATCAGCAACGCTTACCAAGCCTTGTTCAATAGCATCTTTGAGGTGATTTGTGTATGCACTTGCACCGAGGTCAAGGTCAACACCTGCATGGAGAGCGAGTGCGGCTGATTCTTTAAGGTCAGCAGCGGCACGCATGCCGGCAATACCATCGATACTATAAAGGTCAGAGTAAACAGCACCGGTAAAGCCCCATTGTTTGCGCAACACATCATCGAGCAAATATTTGTTTGATGTGCATGGTACGCCGTCAATAGAGTTGTACGATGTCATTATTGTTGCAGCACCTGCTTCAGTGATGGCTTTTTTAAATGCAGGCATATATTCAGAGAATAGTTGACGCAAACCGGTGTTAGCACGAGCGCCATTGTGTCCGCCTTCAGGCACTCCGTAAGCAGTGAAGTGTTTGAGGGTTGAATAGATGTGTTTGCCATCGTTTTGCTTTTTGCCTTGCATACCGCTAACAAAAGCAGAGCCAAGAGTGCCGGTGAGTACGGGGTCTTCGCCAAAAGTTTCTTCCATGCGAGACCAACGCGGGTCACGAGCTATGTCAAGCACCGGGCCGTAGCCAACATTAGCGCCTTGAGCACGTGTTTCAAGTGCGATAGCTTCACCCATATAATAGATGAGAGAATCGTTCCAAGTGCTGGCTTGAGTGAGCGATGTGGGGAATACGGTTGAACCGATAGCCATGTGTCCGTGCGGACATTCTTCGGCGAAAAGCACGGGAATGCCGAGACGGGTCTCATTGACAGCGTATTTTTGCAAAGCGTTGAGGGCAATTGCACCTTCTTCAGCGCTCAAGCCGTTTTCGAGAGTTTTTTGAGTCCAAGGGTCAGCACGCAACACAGCCCAAAACGAGCCGATAGGTGCTTTTTGCATCAAGGTTTTGTATTTCTCTGAAGCGACTACGCCTTTTGCGGTTTTATCATACATTTCCCAACCCATTGGGCACGACACTTGGCCAATTTTTTCTTCAAGAGTCATGCGTTGCAATAGGTCGTTTATTCTATCTTCAACCGGAGCGTCAGCCTTTTTATACAAGGGAGTGGCAGCAAGCACATTCATGCTCATGCCCAACAAGGCAGCAGAGATAAAATATTGAACTTTCATAGCTGTAATGGTTTATTTGATGTCGAATTGCAGAGCAACAGGCTCATTCTTAATGTTTTTTGGCAAATAAACGGTAACGTTGTCACCTTTGCGCTCGCATTTGAGAGTTTTGTTTCCTTTGAGCATTTTCACTTTACCTTTAGGCAAATTGCCTGTCCATTGCAAAGTTGCGGGGAGAGTTTCGCCTTCGGGAAGAGCATAGATAGCATAGAGAGTTTTACCGTTTTTGTCAGCAGTAAACCAGATGTTACCGGCGTTATAGTTGGGAGTGGTGCGAGTGTTGTAGATAGCTTTGCCGTTTGCGCGCAACCATTCACCTACTTCGTGCATACGCACAACAACTTCATTTTCAATCAAGCCTCTACCATCGGGGCCAATGCCAAGCAACAAGCAACCACCTTTAGCAGTGATTTCAGCGAGTGTGTTGAGCACTTTTTGAGCTGATTTATATGGAGCGTTAGGCACCCAACCCCAGTCGTTACTGAGGGTTATGCAGCTTTCCCAAGGCACATTGAGTTGTGTTGCAGGGATGCCACGTTCGGGAGTTTGATAGTTTTCGTTTTTGCCACGGATAGTACGGTCAACAGCGATCAATCCGGGGTTGTTTTCACGAGCCTTAACAAGCACATCGTCAAGGCCGATGTCTTCACCGCTAATCCAACCACCATCGAGCCAAAGTATGTCAAACTTGCCATAATTGCTCATCAGCTCATTGAGTTGATTTTGCGTGTATGTTTGATAGTTTTTCCAATAGTCGGGGTGACGGTCCTTATTATAATTAATGTGTCGGTTGGGAGTTGCGTAGTTTTCGTTCCAGAACCAGTTGCAATGCCAGTCGGGTTTAGAGAAGTAGCAACCAATCATAAAGCCTTTATCGCGGAATGCGTCCCAAACGTAGCGAGCCACATCTTTTTTCTCATTGTTAGCGAATGCGCCGTGAGCGATTGAGAAGTCAGTGTATTTTGAGTCAAACATGCAGAAGCCATCGTGGTGTTTTGAAGTAAAGATCATGTACTTCATACCGGCATCTTTCATCACGTCAGCCCACTGAGTTGGATCAAATTCGGTGGGATTAAGTTGATCTTTCAATCCGAAATACCAATTTTTGTATTGTTCGTATGTCATATCTGTGCGACGATTAATCCAATCAACGTCTTCAGAGCAGATAGACCATGACTCTACGATGCCGGGCACAGTGTAAAGGCCCCAGTGAAATAGCACGCCAAATTTAAGGTCTTGCCAATTATCAAGTTTGTTAAGCACCAATTGGTCTGTCGGCCATTCGTAGCCGTCAGCCGAAGATTGCTCGTGCACAAAGCCCTGCACTTCTTGTGCGTTAGCTGCCAAGCCTTGAGCAGCAAGAGCCAACACACATGGGATTGACTTAAAATAGTTCATTTGGTAAAATTTAGTTGTTTATATTTGATTTTGTTGATTTCTTAATGAGATAGAGCCCAATAGCTGTTAGCACAATGCTCACCACAACAATGGCGATATTGTCTTCGCCGATTGTATCTACAATCGGGCGTTCGCCTCTAGCAGTCCAAGCACCGATGATGTATATGCTATTATTGAGCGCATGCATGATTATTGGGAGCCATAGCGAGCCACTCCAGCAGAGCAAATATCCAAAGAATGCGCCTAGCAGCATACGCGGCATGAAACCGAAAAATTGCATGTGCATTGCCGAGAACACAAAAGCGACTATCCATACAGCCAAGTGTTTATTCACGTTTCCGGTGGTGAGCAAGCGCAAAAATGCTCCGCGGAAAAATATTTCTTCACTAAATCCGGCTAACACGCCCACAAGTAGCACGCTAATCACAAGCGAGCCAACACTATTGAGGCTCAACAATAGGTTAACGCTACGCTGAGCAGCCTCTTCGGCATTACGCATTGAATGTTCGAGCCATGCCAGCGACTCTGGGAAGGTTATGCTTTCGTTGAAAGCTACTAAAGCATTCAATGCCGGTATTGCCACAATCATTGTGCAAACGGCGAGGACAATTGATTGAATCTTTGGTGCTTTGTCAACCGTTAAAAAAGTAGCCGGAAGGCGAGTTACAAACATAGCAGTAACCAACGCCGGGATTATAAATAGTAACACATCTTGCAAAACTGCGGCTATGCGCATCATAGGCACAGAGTCAGAGCCGGCCTTATAGCTGATAAAGCCAACCACACACGATGTAATCACAAACATAAAAATAGTGATACATGCAAATAAGCCCAAACGTTTGCCAAGTGTTAATGATAGTTTCATATACGATGATTGATTTATTATCTGTAGTTTCAGATCTTCGGGGTTCTAATGTAAAAGTCTTTTGTGAGATTGATGTACTCGTCAGACCATTGATGTGTTGACTGCCGCAAAGTCAGTGTTGATTTTTCCAAATGACCATCATTACGGCAAAATTGCCAGAGTAAGCGAGTTGGAGCTTCGCCTTGTCGCATGATCACTTCGGTATATCTCCGTAATTTCAAATGCGCCATTTCAGCACGATACAAAATATTGTCGGCATCGGTGCATGGTGTAATCATTGCCAACGTGCCCACTGGAGCGAGATGCTTTGCGGCATATTCAATCAATGTGATTGGAGACAAGGAGTCGGCATGTCTTGCTTGCGCACGTTTTGCCGATGGCGAATGTATCGTCTCCGTGAAAAACGGAGGGTTGCTCACCATCACATCAATCGGAGTTTTGGGCTCATACTCATCAAAGCTTACGTTTTGCAATGCCAAACGCTCATGCCACGGTGATGCTTTGAAATTAGCTTCACAATCAACGCATGCACCGGCATCAAGTTCAATAGCCGAAATGTTTGCTTTGTCATTGCGCTGAGCCAACATCAAAGCTACCAATCCCGACCCTGCGCCAATGTCGAGCACTGAGCGAGCAGTTGACACGTCAGTCCAAGCGCCAAGCAACACACCATCTGTGCCAATTTTCATAGCACAATGCGTATCGTTTATTGAGAAGTTTTTAAAGTCGAAACTCATTATAAAAAGATATAGTGCAAATTTATAAAAAAAAACAAAGTTAAGCAAGCGAAAAAAGATTTACATTAAATAAATAGGTGAATATGACAATTTAATTGCATTAATATATTTTAACTCAAAATTTACAGTAGTTCTGCTAAATAATATTAATTTTGTGGCGGATAAAAATTTTAAGTTTCAAAAAAACCTAGAAATTACAAAAGAGAAAAACTAATAACAGACTTAATTACCATTTAATAACTTGCTTTAAACACAAAGGCTATGTTAAAACAAACCAAATCAGTCAGTGCACTGCTGCTCCTACTTAGTGTCTCAACAGGAGTAGCGTACGCGGAAGCCGCTCCCGGCTACCCCGACACGACAACCACTCAAAAGAGTGAATCATGTTCCGGCGTGGTAGTAGACTCTACAGGAGAGCCTATTATCGGCGCATCAGTGACTAAAAAAGGTTCAAAGACAGGTACTGTAACAGGTATCGACGGCGACTTTATTTTAGCAGGAGTGAAACCCGGAGACGTAATCCAAATTTCATTCGTTGGATTTGAGACAAAAGAAGTAGCATGGAACGGCCAAGCCTTAAACGTAGTGCTCAGTGAAAATGCTCAACAACTTAACGAAGTTGTGGTAACTGCACTTGGTATCAAGAAAGAAGCCAAAAAACTTGGTTATGCAGTAAGCTCAATTTCAGGTGATGACTTGACAAAGACAGGCGGTAGTAACCTTGCATCAGGCCTGTACGGTAAGGCAACCGGTGTACGCATTCAATCAGCTCCCGGTGGTGGCACATCAGCAGTATCAATTTCAGTGCGTGGTTTGTCATCAATTACCGGTAACACCCAACCGTTGTTAATCATGGACGGTGTGCCCATCCACAATGGTAACACCAACAACAACGACTATTGGAGCAACCAACGCATTAACTCTAACGGTCTTGTTGATATCAACCCTGAAGACATCGAAAACATTTCAATTCTTAAAGGTGCAGCCGCATCTGCACTTTACGGATCTGAAGCTGCTAACGGTGTTGTAATGATCACAACTAAAAAAGGAAAAAACGGTTCAGGTACACACGTTGACTTCAGTGCAAACGTTAGCTTCGATAAAGTAGCTTACATGCCTGAAATTCAAAAAGAATTTGGTCCCGGTTATGACAACTGGGCACTCGGTGACGGTGAATTAGCTGCTACCGGTTTCCGCAACACCCGCATGGACCGCAATGGCAACCCCATCACCACAACCAACCGTGAATCCATCTATACTTACGGTGCGCGTTATGATGCAAGCAAAACCGTAACATATTTTGATGGTACACAACGTGCTTACACTCCTATCGACCACAACCAATGGGGCGATATCTTCCGCACCGGTGTTAACCAAAACTACAACGTTTCTTTGACAAATAGCTCAGAGCGCAACAATGTACGTTTTTCTTACACTTATACCGATGCTAAGTCAATGCAGTATAACTCAAACAACAATAAGCACAACTTCAATTTGAACGGTGCATTTGATATCACCAAAAACATCAAATTGAACTATACTGCAACTTATCAAGATCAATACAT
>CAZGAN010000008.1:0-28063 GCA_964523655.1 uncultured Bacteroides sp. | reverse complement strand
GCGGCTATAGCAGAAATAGTGCGTTAATTTTGCTGCTTTGCGCGTTTTATAACTATCATAAATTGGTATATTAATGCAATTTTCGTAATTTTGCGATATATTGCTTTTTATACAGATATTATTTTACACTCAATATGATTGACGACGAATTAAAAACTTTAAGCACAGACCCTGATGGTCTGTTGACATACGAGTATATTGCTAATAATATCGGCAAATGCGATGACGTGCTCGACAAATTGGTTGACAACTTGCGCAAAGTCGATTTGACCGGTCAGTTTATGGCTTCTGCTGCTCGTTTCCTTAATGCTATTGACGGCGAACGTTATGCCGAACCTGTGCGTACCCTAGTTGCTGCTACTATTGACCGCGACCGAGAGCACCGATACATTGGTGACCTCATGCAAAGCCTTTATGGTGAAGACTATGCAAGTCGTGCTGCTGAGCTCTCTGCTGTAGACAATAATTTCCGCCGCATGTACAAACGTTTGTACCCAGAAGGCATTATTTAATATTATAACCATCAAAAACTCTAATCTCTTGAAAAAATGATTAAGAAATTTTTATCAGTCATGGCTATGATGGTCGCCCTCACTGCTTGTGGTGCAAAGTCAGGCTCTGATGCCGAGGCCGCAGCCGTTGACTCTATCAATAACGAACAAACAAAGAAAGAAAATATGCAAGTACTTCCCGATCGTTTTGTGGAAATCAAAACTTCAATGGGCGATATTACAGTACGCCTTTACGGTGATACCCCTAAACACCAAGCAAACTTCATGAAGCTGGTGAAAGATGCCTACTATGATAGCGTGCTCTTCCATCGTGTTATCAATGAGTTCATGGTGCAAACCGGTGATCCTGATAGCAAACATGCTAAACCCGGACAAATGCTTGGCGAAGGTGGCCCCGATTACGAAATCGATGCCGAATTTGTTTATCCCAAGCACTTCCACAAACGTGGTGCTCTCGCTGCTGCTCGCACCGGCGACCAAGTAAACCCCGAAAAGAAGTCGAGCGGCTCTCAATTTTACATTGTTACCGGTAGAAAAGTTTCTGAGTCTCAAATGCAACAAATTGAGAAACAGTTTGCTTTCCGCGATAAACAAGAGGAATTTAATCGTTTGGCACAAGCACAAATGCCTCAAATTCGCGCTATGCAACAAGCCGGTGATAGCGAAGGCTTGCAAAAATTGCAACAACAACTCATTGACCAAGTAGAAGCTAAATTTGCCGGTAAAGAAGAAGCTAAGTTGCCCGCAGAAATCAAAGAGGCTTACACCACAGTTGGTGGTACTCCTCACCTTGATGGCTCTTACACCGTGTTTGGTGAAGTGGTTAAAGGTATGGATGTTGTTGACAAAATACAACAAGTTAAAACCGACGGTAACGACCGTCCCCTCGAAGATATTCGCATCCTCTCAATGAAGGAGGTGAAAAATTGAGCACCGAAAATACTCAATCAATGATTAACGCAAACCGTTTCACTCTTGACAACGGTTTGCGTATGATTCATTGTCAGGATTCGTCAACCGCTATGGTAGCCCTTAACGTTCTTGTTAATACCGGCGCCCGCGATGAAGATCCTAATCTCACAGGCATTGCACACCTTTTCGAGCACATGATGTTTGGCGGCTCGCAAAACATTCCCGACTATGATCTCGAAATTACTGATGCAGGAGGCGAAAACAATGCTTGGACAGGCAATGACTTCACTAATTTCTACGACATCGCTCCGGCACACAATGCCGAGACGCTTTTCCACTTGGAGAGTGACCGCATGTTAGCTCCATCGTTGTCAGAGCAAACGCTCACTGTGCAGCGCGGTGTTGTGATTGAAGAGTTTAAACAACAATGTCTCAATCGCCCGTATGGCGACCTCATGCACCATTTGCGTGCTATGATTTACGGTGACCATCCTTATTCGTGGCCCGTAATAGGAAAGACACCCGAACACTTGCAGCGTGTGGTGCGCGAAGACATGGTAGGGTGGTTTGAACGAAACTATACTCCCGCTAATGCGGTGCTAGCAGTGACCGGAAATATCACTTTTGAGCACGCATGTGAGCTCACTAAAAAATGGTTTGGCGATATACCGGCTCGCAAAACTCCGGTGCGCAACTTGCCACCGATACCCGACCTTGCCGAGCCTATCACCAAAACAGTTACCGGACAGGTGCCTGCCACCACAATCACTGTGGCATACCTCATGGATGAATATGGCACACAAGGCTATTATGCTGCCGATGCTATCACTGACCTCCTCTCAGCCGGTCATGCCTCGCGTTTCTATCGTCGCCTGATTATTGACGATGGCGCAAGCACTTTCGCTGAAGCTGATGCCTCAATCACCGGATGCGAACATCGCGGCTTGCTGATGCTCACCGCTCGCCTTGCTTCAGAAGATATAGACCCAGCGCAGGCGGTGCAAAAGCTCATTGAGCAAGCTCGCACAGTGGTCACCGAGGGCGTAACCGAACTTGAGATGCAACGCCTCAAAAATAGACAACAATCAATGTTTGTGATGGGGTGTCTTGACTATATTGGTAAAGGCCAACGTTTGGCTATGGCTGAAATGCATGGCGAACAAGCTGACACTCAAATTAATAATTATCTCAAACTCACACCTGAGTTTGTTGTCAGTGTTGCCGATAAAATATTCAATCACACAAATCCCGCTGTGTTGATTTATCGCCCTGCCAACAATAACGGTTGCAACAATTAAATTAAATATTTTAATCTATATAGATGAAAGAATTTGTTATTAGCCAAGAATCAAGCGAACGTGCTGTCTTAGTTGGTTTGATTACTCAAAATCAGCCTGAATCGAAGGCTATGGAGTATCTTGCCGAATTAGCGTTTCTCGCCGACACTGCCGGCGCAGAAACTGTGCGCATGTTCACTCAAAAACTTGACTATCCTAACTCTCGTACATTTGTTGGTAAGGGTAAACTCGATGAAATCAAACAATTCGTTGAAGACAATGAAATTGGTATGGTTATCTTCGATGACGACCTTTCAACTAAGCAGGTGCAAAACATTGAGCGCGAACTGCAAGTGAAAATACTTGACCGCACAAGCCTCATTCTCGATATCTTTGCTCGCAGAGCTCAAACGGCCAGCGCAAAAACTCAGGTTGAGCTGGCTCAATATCAATATCTACTTCCTCGTCTGACTCGCCTTTGGACTCACCTTGAGCGTCAACGTGGTGGTATTGGTATGCGTGGTCCCGGTGAAACACAGATTGAAACTGACCGCCGTATAATACTTGACAAGATTTCGCGCCTCAAGCAAGAGTTGGCTTCGCTTGATAAGCAAAAGTCTATGCAGCGTAAGAACCGCGGCAAGTTGACTCGTGTTGCTCTTGTTGGATACACCAACGTTGGTAAGTCAACTATTATGAACCTGTTGAGCAAGAGCGATGTGTTTGCCGAAAACAAGCTCTTTGCTACGCTCGACACTACGGTGCGTAAGGTGACAATTGCTAACTTGCCCATATTGCTCACTGACACTGTCGGGTTTATACGCAAGTTGCCAACTCACCTTGTGAATTCGTTTAAATCGACACTCGATGAGGTGCGCGAAGCTGACTTGCTTGTTCACGTTGTTGATATTTCTCATCCAAACTTTGAGGAACAAATTGAAGTTGTAGAGAAAACACTTCGCGATGTTTGCGGCGGCGCTGACAAGCCGGTGATTTTGGTGTTCAACAAAATTGACGCATTCACTTATACTCCTAAAGACGAGGATGACCTCACACCTCGCACACGCGAAAACATTTCGCTTGATGAGCTCAAACAGTCGTGGATGGCTAAGATGAATGATAACTGTGTGTTCATTTCCGCTAAAAAGAGCATCAATATTGATGAGCTGAAGCAGAAAATATATGACCGCGCCAAAGAGATTCATTTGGCTCGTTTCCCTTACAACGATTTGTTGTATCAAACATACGACGAACTCAAAGAGGAATAACTCAATG
This sequence comes from uncultured Bacteroides sp., assembly GCA_964523655.1. Classification (GTDB taxonomy): domain Bacteria; phylum Bacteroidota; class Bacteroidia; order Bacteroidales; family Muribaculaceae; genus CAG-873. The sequence goes on along the minus strand of CAZGAN010000008.1, from coordinate 24,087 downwards.
AAGTGATACATAAAAATGCGGGCCACGTGTGAAACGAGACCCGCATGATTTTTTTGTAGTACGCAAATAAAAATATCAGTTTATCAAGTTTATTTCTTTGCTTGTTCGTGCACTCCGATAACGGCTCTGCCTGAGGGCTCGTTGACGTTTTGGAATGATGCATCCCACGCAAGGGCTTCGGCTGTGCTGCAAGCTACAGAGGGCACAGAGGGCACGCATGCTGCTGCGGTTGCAGAGGGGAAGTGCTCTTCAAAGATTGAGCGATAGTAATATTCTTCTTTGTTGCGTGGTGGGTTAACCGGGAAGCGTTTAGCAGCGTTTTCCATCATTTCGTCAGTTACCGCATTTGAAGTGTATTCTTTCAGAGAGTCAATCCAACTGTAGCCTACGCCGTCGCTGAATTGCTCTTTTTGACGCCAAGCAATGCTTTCGGGCAATAAGTCTTCACAAGCTTTGCGGAGTATCCATTTTTCAATTCTGCCGTCCTTTGACATTTTAGCTTCCGGATTTAGGCGCATGGCAACATCGAGAAATTCTTTGTCGAGGAATGGCACACGACATTCAACGCCCCAAGCCGACATGGCTTTGTTGGCGCGAAGGCAGTCGTAGAGGTGCAGCTTTGATAGCTTGCGCACTGTTTCCTCGTGAAAAGCTTGAGCGTTTGGCGCTTTGTGGAAGTAAAGGTATCCACCAAATATTTCGTCGGCACCTTCGCCAGAGAGCACCATCTTGATGCCGATAGATTTGATTACGCGCGACAGTAGATACATTGGTGTTGAAGCGCGCACGGTGGTAATATCGTATGTTTCGAGATAGTATATCACATCGCGAATGGCATCGAGGCCTTCTTGCACGGTGTAGTTAATTTCGTGGTGCACACAGCCGATGTGTTCGGCAACTTTTCGAGCGGCAATCAAGTCGGGAGCGCCTTTCAAGCCGATGGCGAAAGAGTGCAATCGAGGCCAGTAAGCAGCTTGAGTGCCGTCGCTTTCGATGCGCGTTTGTGCATATTTAGCTGCTATGGCAGAGATGATTGAAGAGTCAAGGCCTCCGGAGAGAAGTACGCCGTAGGGCACATCGCTCATGAGGTGTGATTTCACTGATTTTTCGATTGCGTTGCGCACGTCTTGAGGGTCGGCACCGTTATTTTTCACGGCGTCGTATGATTGCCAATCGCGGTTGTACCAGCGATGCATTGTTTTTGTTTTGCTGTCAAAGACGTGGCCCGGGGCAAAGGGCTCGATGGTGCGGCAAACACCTTCAAGGGCTTTTAATTCGGAAGCGAAATATCGTTGGCCGAAGTCGTCGGTACCCATATACAATGGGATGATGCCGATGTGGTCGCGAGCGACCATGTAGAAGTCGTTTCGTTCGTCGTAGAGTGCGAAAGCGAACATACCAACAAGTTCGTCGAGGAAGTCTGGGCCTTTGTCTTGGTAAAGAGCGAGAATGACTTCGCAGTCGCTACCGGTTTTGAATTGATAGGAATCTTTATATCGTTCACGAATTTGACGATGGTTGTAAATTTCGCCATTAACAGCCAGAACAACTTTGCCATCAGGGGAGAATAGCGGTTGTTTACCTGATTCGGGGTCAACAATCGATAGTCGTTCATGAGCCATGATAGCGTTGTCAGAGCAATAAATGCCTGACCAATCGGGACCGCGGTGGCGGATTTTGCGAGACATGTTTAACACTTGAGATCGCATTAGAGTCGCGTCTTGCGACAAATCAAAAGCAGTTACTATTCCACACATAATTATATTTACATATAGATTTAAGTGAGTCTATTACGGTTATCTTGATAATATGTTGGCAAATTTATAAAATAAATATCAAATTGCAAGCATTTTTGCGATAAAAAATTGAATTTAGTTGCAAATAGCTGGATGAAGTGTAGAAATGGTTGATTGGTAGCAAAAAGACGGCGAGATAGGTTAAAAGTATTAAAATAAGCGAAATAATAGCCATTTAACTAATTCTTTGATTATTATTGTTTATCTTTGTATGTTAAATCAATAAGCGCATAAAAAAGTTATGTCAATAACATTCAATCCTGTTGCAATAGAAAGGTTTAAATATCTCATAAATGAGGCGAACCGAATAGTGCTCACATGCCACATGTCGCCCGATGGCGATGCACTGGGGTCATCAATGGCTCTGGCTCACGTGTTGCGAGCAATGGGCAAAGATGTGCGTGTGATAACCCCTGATGAGCCGCCGCGCAATTTGCGAGTGCTGCCCGGAGCTCGAAAAGCTATGGCATGGTCGAGTTTTGGCGTTGTAGCAGAGCGCAATGTGGCTATGGCAGATTTGATAATATGCTTGGATTTTAATTCGTTGTATCGATTGAGCCGATTGGAGCCGTCAGTTCGAGAGGCGAAGGCGCCTAAGGTGCTCATTGACCATCACAAGGATCCGGAAGACTTTGCAGAAGTTACGTTCTCGTATTCAGGCATGTCGTCAACATCAGAATTGTTGTATCTATTGTTGAACGAAATGGGCCTCGGCGACTTTATCAGCGTTGATGCGGCTACATGTATACTTGGTGGTATTATTACAGATACCGGCGGGTTCCACTACAATTCAAATAGTCCGGATTTGTATCTTGTAGTATCGTCACTTATACAGCGCGGAGTTGATAAGGATTGGCTGATGCGTTGTTTGATTGACACACAGACAGAGAGCGGCATGCGATTGGAATCGTTTGCGATAGCTGAGCGCATGGAGCTGTTTCCTGAAAATCATGCAGCGTTGATAGTGCTAACGCGCGAAGACCTCAATCGTTTCGGCTACAAGAAAGGCGACACCGAGGGATTGGTCAATAAACCGTTGGCAATACCCGGTGTGGTGTATTCTGCATACTTCCGCGAAGAAACTGAGTATATAAAGGTTTCGATGCGCAGCGTTTCGGACTTTCCGGTAGATCTTTTATGCAAGGAGCACTATAGCGGTGGAGGCCACCAGAATGCAGCCGGAGGCGAGTTTCGCGGGTCAATGGAAGATGCGATACGAATTTTCAAAGAATCATTAGAAAAAAACAATCAATTAATAAGCCCCGAAGCGCTAGGCTATGCGTGCCGATAGTGCTTCACTAAAAACCAACCGACATCACTTACCAAAAGTTTATGAAACGTCTATTCCTCATTCTCTCTACCGTGGCGGCTTTAGCAAGCGTTACGTCGTGTAGTAATTCAACGAGCTACGCCGAGTTGCTCACCGACGAAAGTCATTATATTAATAATTATCTTGCAGATCAGCGCGTCACTAACACAATACCGACAGATACGAACTTTGTCTTTGAAGTGGGAGAAGATGCTCCTTACTATCGCATGGATGAAGATGGAAATGTGTTTATGCAAGTAGTAAGTGCAGGAACAAAAGGTAACTACGTTAAGAGTAACGAGGTTATTTTCTTCCGATTCACTCGCTATGATCTTTCAGATTATGCAGATGGCACATTGCCAACCGGCGAGGGTAACGATACTGATATGAGTTACCTGAATGCATGGTTCCGTTACAATAACTACACATTGGAGTCATCATATCAATGGGGCTCAGGCTTGCAGTTGCCGTTGGGCTATTTGCCAATAGACTGTGAGGTTAACCTCGTTATCAAATCGCAATACGGACTATACTCAGAGACATCGTATGTGACGCCGTATCTGTATCACGTGCGTTACTATCGTCAATTAACATAAAAACAAATTTAACCACCCCTTAAGTCTGCTCGATTATGACACTAATTAAGTCAATTTCCGGCATTCGCGGCACCATTGGAGGACGTTCAGGCAATGCCTTGACACCGATGGATATAGCCAAATATACCGCAGCTTATGCTACTTTTATTGACCGCACAACAACACACCCGTATCGCACAATTGTTGTAGGTCACGATGCACGAATTTCCGGCCCTATGGTAATCGATATAGTTATCGGAACGTTGATGGGCATGGGCTTTGATGTAGTAAACATTGGTCCGGCATCTACTCCAACCACGGAGTTGGCAGTAGTGCTTGAAGAAGCTTGTGGCGGCCTTATACTCACCGCATCGCACAACCCGAAAGAATGGAATGCATTGAAACTGCTCAATGAGAATGGAGAATTTCTTTCGGCAGCAGAAGGAGAAGAAGTGTTGCGTATAGCAAACGAACGCGAATATGTGTTTGCCGATGTAGAAAATCTTGGTCATCATCTAAAAAATACCACATATAATCGACGCCATATACAGAAAGTAATGGCCCTTGATTTGGTTGACAGTGAGGCAATCAAGGCAGCAAACTTTACAGTTGCTGTTGATGCTGTGAATTCTGTTGGTGGTGTAGTTATACCTCAATTATTGCAAGCCCTTGGTGTGCACAATATCATACGTGTGAACTGCGACCCAACAGGTAATTTTGCTCACAATCCGGAGCCGGTGCCTGAAAACCTTTCGGAGATTTCAGAAGTGGTGAAACGCAATCACTGCGACCTAGGATTGGTGGTAGACCCTGATGTTGACCGTCTTGCTATAGTGATGGAAAACGGAGAGATGTTTGTTGAGGAGTACACTTTGGTTGCAATTGCTGACTATGTGCTTGGAAAAACTCCGGGACCTGCAGTGTCAAACCTCAGCTCAAGCCGTGCTCTCAGTGATATAGCAGCAAAACATCGTTGCCCGTATGTGGCTAGTGCTGTTGGAGAGGTAAACGTGACATCGCTAATGAAACATATACGTGCCGTGATTGGTGGTGAAGGCAATGGTGGAGTTATCTATCCGGAGTTGCACTACGGACGTGATGCTCTTGTTGGTGTTGCATTGTTCTTGACACTTCTTGCTAAGAGTGGTAAAAAAGTTAGTGAACTCAAGGCAGACTATCCGGAATATCAAATAACAAAGTCGAAGATACAACTCACCGAAGATATAGATGTTGATCGCATACTTCAAGCTATTAAGGATAAATATGCTGAAGAAAAGATTACAGATATTGACGGAGTGAAGATTGACTTTCCTCACAGTTGGGTGCACTTGCGCAAATCAAACACTGAGCCGATTATTCGTATCTATGCTGAGGCTCGCACAGTTGAAGAGGCAAAGAAACTCACAGAAGATATAAAACAAGTTGTTGCAGAAATTTCTTCTAAGTCGGAAAAAGGTGATAAGAAGCCTGCAGCAAAGAAGTAAGAGAAACAACTCACATACGTTATAAATGAAAAGCCCGTAAGGTCATCACGACTTCACGGGCTTTCTGCCAATTATATAAAAATAGAGGAAATTAATTCTGACTTGTTAGGTATTTGTGCATTTCAGCAGCAGCTTTGCGACCGTCGCCCATGGCGAGAATCACAGTAGCGCCGCCGCGCACAATGTCGCCACCGGCAAACAAAGTGGGAATTGATGACTGGAGGTTGTCATTAACTTCGATTGTGCCGCGACGTGACACGTTGATACCTTCGATTGAATTGGGGATAAGTGGGTTTGGAGAAACGCCGATGCTGACAATAACTTCGTCAACGGGAATTTCTTCGATGCCACCGGGTACGGGCACGGGGCTGCGGCGGCCGCTTTCGTCGGGCTCGCCAAGTTCCATGCGTTGAAGTACCATAGTTGTGACTTCACCGCGTTCGTTGCCACGATATTCAATAGGGTTGTGAAGGGTCATAAACTCAACACCTTCTTGTTTTGCGTGATGAATTTCTTCGGCACGGGCAGGCATTTCAGCTTCGCCGCGACGATAGATAATCATAGCTTTTTCGGCGCCCATACGAAGAGCGGTGCGCACAGAGTCCATAGCGGTGTTACCACCACCGATAACGGCAACGCGTTTGCCTTTGCGCACCGGGGTAGCGTATCCTTCGCGACCAGCTCCCATGAGGTTTACGCGTGTGAGGTATTCGTTGCTCGACATAACGCCGATGAGGTTTTCACCGGGGATGCCCATGAATCGGGGAAGGCCGGCACCTGAGCCAACAAATATGCCTTTAAATCCGGCTTCTTTTAAGTCGTCGTAGCTAATAGTTTTACCGACAACGACGTCAGATTCGAAGTCAACACCGGCTTTGCGAAGAGCATCGATTTCAGTTTCAACGATTGAATTGGGGAGACGGAATTCGGGGATACCGTATTTTAGTACGCCGCCAATTTCGTGAAGGGCTTCAAATACGGTTACTTGGTATCCGAGTGCGGTCATAGCTCCGGCAAAAGAAAGTCCGGCAGGGCCAGAACCGACAACGGCAATTTTGTCGCCGGAGGGTTTAGCTGCAGGAGCTTCAGCGGTTGTGTTTCCGTGGTCGGCAGCAAAACGTTCGAGCCAACCGATAGCCACGGGTTGTTTTTTCATCTTCAAGTATATGCACTTGCTTTCGCATTGACGCTCTTGCGGGCAAACGCGACCGCAAACAGCGGGGAGTGCACTTGTGAGTTTCAGAACGCGAGCAGCGCTGTCAATGTCGCCGCGTTGCACATTTTTAACAAATGCGGGGATGTTGATGTTAACAGGGCAACCTTGCACGCAACCGGGCTCCGGGCAGTCGAGGCAGCGGCTAGCTTCACGCATAGCTTCATCGCGGTTAAGGCCTTGGCTAACTTCTTCGTTGCAAGTGATACGGTAAGCAGGGTCAAGTTCGTGCATAGAGGCGCGAGCAATAGCAGTGCGTTCTTTAGCGGGCATTGCGTCGCGCAACTCGACGCGCCAATCGGCGTCGCGCGAAGTTATATTTTCAATCTGTTCGTTAGTCATAACAGAGAGTGATTTTAAAGAGTTATTAATTGTAAGCGCGAAGACGCATAAGCATCTCGTCGAAATTCACTTGGTGAGCATCAAATTCGGGGCCATCGACGCAAACGAATTTGGTTTTGCCGCCAACGGTAACACGACAAGCTCCGCACATACCTGTGCCGTCAACCATGATGGTGTTGAGTGAGCAGAGAGTAGGAACTTCGTATTTTTGAGTGAGTAAAGAAACGAATTTCATCATGATGGCCGGGCCAATAGTAACGACGAAGTCAACTTTTTCGCGGTTGATAACGCTTTCAACGCCGTTTGTAACAAGGCCTTTGTTGCCGTAAGAACCGTCGTCGGTCATGATAATAACTTCGTCGCTATATTCACGCACTTGTTCTTCGAGAATGATGAGGTCTTTAGTGCGAGCAGCCAAGACGCTGACAACGCGGTTGCCGGCTTCTTTCATGGCTTTGATGATTGGGAGAAGAGGAGCTACGCCAACACCACCACCGCAGCAAACCACAGTGCCAAATTTTTTGATGTTTGTAGCGTGACCAAGCGGGCCAACTACGTCGGTTAGGTATTCACCGGGTTCGAGGGCGCAAATGGCTTTAGTAGAAAATCCGATAGCTTGAATCACAAGGGTAATAGTGCCGCGATTTACGTCAGCATCAGCAATGGTGAGAGGAATGCGTTCGCCTTTGTCGCCGCATCTCACAATCACGAAGTGTCCGGGCTTGCGAGCCTTAGCAATAAGAGGTGCTTCGACTACAAGTTCAACAACATTTTCGCTGAAATGTTTTTTTGAAATTATTTTGTTCATGTTTCAGTATGCAATAATTTAATTAGCAAAGGTATAACTTTTTTTACGGATTTAGCTGATTTGGGTCAAAAAAATCCATAATATCGTAGATTAATTCTAAAGCAGTAGCCGCGGGAGAGTTTGCATCGAGAGAAACAGCAGTGTTATATTCGGTGATGGCTTCTCCGCGTTTTCCTTGAGCCCAAAAAGCTTTACCTCGCTCGTAGTGTTCTTTGGCTAAGGCGATATTATCTTGATTATCTGACATATAAGTATGCTTCTATAAAGTAATAAGGGCATCGTAATCAAAATCGGCAGTAGCTTTTGTGCCGATAACGCTGTCCCAAAGCATTGGAGACAGGCCATTTCCGGGCCGCTTAACTGTTATATTTTCTTCGGTGAGTAATTCGCCTTTTTTTATGGCACGAGCGGCAACGATGCTTTTACGAGCGACTTCAATGTTGCCGCGTTCGGCATCGGCAACAGCTTTTACGCCATTGCCAAGAGAAGCTTCAACGTTTCGCACAGCTTTAACCATAGCAGATAATTCGGCGGGGTCAAGAGATGCGCGATGATCGGGGCCTGGTAAATTTTTGTCGAGGGTGAAATGCTTTTCAATTACAGTTGCACCCATAGCCGCAGCAGCAATAGGGACTTCGATGCCAACAGTGTGGTCGCTATATCCAACGCCGGCGCATCCGAGAGTGCGGAGAGCCTCCATGGCGCGAAGATTAACAGCTTCGTAAGGGGTGGGGTATTGAGTAGTGCAGTGAAGAAGAGTGATGTCATTGCGAGTTAACCCGTTATCAGTTAAAACTTTCACAGCGTCTTCAACTTCATTGAGGGTAGACATGCCAGTTGAAAGAATTACTTTGCCACCGGTTTTGGCAATTTTGCGAAGATAAGGCAAATTGGTTATCTCGCCTGAGGGAATTTTCCAGTAATCCATATTTAGAGCAGCGAGGCAGTCAATAGACACGAGGTCGAAAGGTGTGCTCATAAAGCCAATGCCTTCTTTTTTGCAAAGATTGTTAAGACCTTCGTAGTCAGAGAGCGGCAGATGAATAGCCTTGCACATTTCAAGTTGGCTTTGTTCGTTGCCGGTAGTCTCTTTTTGGTATTCAGCTTTTGGGGCGATAGTAGAAATGACAAGTTCTGGAACCGCAGTTTGAAATTTCACGTAGTCGGCACCACATTTTTTAGCTACGCGCACCATTTCTTGAGCCATAGCTAAGTTACCGTTATGATTTACGCCGGCTTCGGCGATAATAATTATCTTGTTCATTTTGAGAAATATTAGCTTTACTACTTACAATCAAAATACAACTTCGTCGAGGTATCGAGCCACAGTGATATCGTTATAACGTAGGCATGCTTCTGGTTCGAAACCTAAGGCTTCGCTGATAATCATAGCCGGAATATCAGCTCCGGCATGTACAGCAGCCACAGCGCCACCGCCAAGACGGGGATTGATTTCCATAATCATTAGGCGGTCATCGTCGAGGTCGTTGATGAGTTGCACAGTTACGGCACCGCGAAGTCCGGTTGCAGAGAGAGTGCGGCGCACAAGGTCGTCGGCTTCTTTGTGGTGGATAACAGTTGTACGGCTAACTTCGCCACCAATCACTTCATTGCGAACGCGAGGCACAACAGCAGTAATGCGGCCGCTTTTAACTGAAACATAGCAATCAACAGTAAGCTCACGACGGTTATCAATGCGTTCTTGAATGAGATAGTCGTTGGCATGAATTAAAACGTCGTCGAGTTGGTCGATAGAATTAATAGAGCGTATGCCTTGAGAAGCGGAACCGTGACGTGGCTTTGCAATAAGGCGCAAGCAGGGGTCACCGGCATGATATGTTTTAGGGATAGGCAAGCCAAGGCGTTCGAATTCAGCAGCTGCAGCTACTTTGTCAAACATTAGTTCGGCTTGCTCGCGTGAGCCTGTAGGAGTAAAAATTTCACCGGGATATAGTTTGGCGTACTCGGCAGCGACACCGACAGCGGCATCAACAAAGGGTACTAAAATGCGGATATCATTAGCCGTGCATACTTCATGAAGGTGCTCGAATAAGTCAGCATCGCGCCATCGTTTGCCTTCAATCACAGTACCCTCGGCAGCGATAGGGACTTGTGCGTTTATTTCATAGCTGAATATGCGCACATCGTATCGCAAGCGTTTTCCGGCTGCTTTAAATTTTCGTGCCATAGACACGCGTTTAGCGCCACCAAGAAAAAGTATGCCTATAGAGTCACTCATGATTATCTATTATATATGTCTGATTTATATTTAGCAAGATTAGCGGGTTGTACAAACCAGTCAATGGTAGAGCGGAGGCCATCTTCGAGCGACCATCGAGGAGACCAATCGGTGAGTTTAGTAATGATGCTGTTATCACCGCAGAGACGGAACACTTCGCTTTTGCCCGGGCGTAGACGTTGCGGATCGGTCACGAAAGTTACGTCAGCATTCATCAATTGAGCGATAGTTTCGAGTGTTTGTTGCATTGACACTTCGGTGCCGGTGCATATGTTAATGTCGTGACCAATCACGTCATTGCCTTCAGCCGAAGCCAATGCGAGGAAACCGCGGGCGGTGTCACCAACATAGTTGAAATCGCGAGTAGGAGTGAGGTCACCGACTTTTATCTCGCGTGCGCCATTGGCGATTTGAGTGATTATTGTTGGAATGATGGCACGAGCACTTTGGCGAGGGCCGTAAGTGTTGAATGGACGGGCAATCACAACAGGCAATTCGAAAGCATTGTAGAAGCTGAGAGCGATGGCATCTGCGCCAATCTTTGTTGCAGAGTAGGGCGATTGAGGTTGGCGAGGATGTTTTTCGTCGATGGGCACATATTTGGCAGTGCCATATACTTCGCTGGTAGATGTCACGATTATACGGTCAACACCGCAGTCGCGAGCAGCTTGACACATGTTGAGTGTGCCTTTGATGTTTGTGTCAACATAGCTGTCGGGAGCGACATAGCTATAAGGGATTGCAATGAGAGCCGCGAGGTGGAAGACAGTGCCACATCCGCGGGTTATTTCGCGGCAAAAATTGGGGTCGCGTACATCGCCGCACACAACTTCGAGGTTGTTGTTAGACGGGATGTCTTCAAGCCAGCCCCAATAGTTAAACGAGTTGTATTGCGAAAGGGCACGCACTTTATAGCCTTTAGCCAGCAAAAGCTCGGTGAGGTGCGAACCAATAAATCCGTCAGCTCCGGTCACGAGAACTGTTTTGTTTTTATCTATCATAATTTTAGTAGGTTTTGCGTAAAGTATATGTTAATTTTCGTCCGAGGTTGTCAGTGGTAGAGAGAGTCATAGCCTTAGACGATTGAGAGTCGATATTAAATACGGTTATAGATTTTTTTTCGAAATAAATCCATGTTGGGGCATTGTATTCGCCTGTGCCGATGGTGTAAGTGTCGTCATAGTGACGATAGTCAAGAGATAGAGTACCGTTATTGTCAGACCAAGTGCCCCAGCAAATATCGCAATCAAGCAAGTCGTTTGTGCGAGTGATGCATATCACATTGTTTTGGAAACTCCAAGTAGTCCATGTGCCATCGTTGCACCAAGAGGTGTCTTCAATGCCATCAATGGTGATGCTTTTGAGCGCCCATTCGCCATAATACACGCCGATATCGCCATTGTTTGTAGTGCAACCCATCATGGTTAGGATGAGAGCTACAAATATAAATATGTATTTTGTTTGTTTCATTTCTTAAGAGAGATATTGCCTTTGTATGTAACAGAAACCAAAGCGCCGAAGTTGTCGCCACGAAGTTTGCCGGCATCGAAGGCAACAGCGCCTTTAATGCTTAGGCCGTTAAGCAGGCAATTAGCATTCCAACCGGCTTCGACAAGCATGGAAGTGTTTTCGCGAGAAGTGTTTTGAGGACGACGACCGGAGCCCCAGGCTTTTGCATAGCTTGCGGCAGCGCGCCAATTCACAGAGTTGCTCAACCATCCGTTAGCAGCAACGTGTACGCCGTTTGAGCGAGTGTACATGAATTGTGGATATCCATTTAGATTGTATATTGGAGACAAAACAAATGGTGAACCCATAGACATGCCAAAATAGGAGTAACTGTTGTATGAAGTATTATTATAATAGTCGTCACCACCGGTAGCTTCGTTGGTCATTGTGGTGCCGGGGTGATCACCGGGAGCCCAATGAAGAGGGCCGCTTTGGTCGCGAAAGTCAATGTACTCGGCAACTACTCCTTGCAACGCGTGGTGATTGTTGTCGGTGCGATGATATTCTATGCCCCACAAACCGTCGGTTTTGTTTCGGCGCGCCATGCCGCTGCCGTCTTCCCAAAGCCATTGGAAGTAAGCAGCTATTTTGTGGCTGTTGTTGATGCGATATTGTGCTTTAAAGTCGAAGCTGCCAACTTGGCTACCTTCGTAGTATCCATCGCCGTTGTTAAGCATGGGAATGAACATTTTCCATGCGGCTTTGAGGTTAGATGCATATTTTTCGCTGCGTTGCCAAACACCGTTATAGTACCAAGAGCCATCTCCGCCGAAAAAGCCTGTAGCTTGCATAGCGGCAATCACAGAAAGAGGTTCACTTGGTTTAGTGCGGAAGGCAATGCGTTTATAAGTGTATAGTATGCCTGTGGTGAGGTGACTATTGTAATAGTTGTAGTGATTTTCTAAGTAGTTATTGTCAGCCATTTTGCCGTAAGCCACTTCACCTTCAATTTGTACCCAATGATTTGTTAGAGGAATGTCTTGAAAGTCGATGAATCCGGCACGTACTTGAGGCACAGAGCGAGCGTTATTGCTGTGAATGAGGTCTCCGCTTGATAGGTCATTGTCGACGAAGCGAGAGCCGCGGTCTTTGAGCCCGGCGGTGAGAAATAAGCTTCGCCATTTCACAGAAGCGTAAAGTTGTTGAAGCCAGATTGCCGAAGGCGATTGGCTGTTAGTGCTCCATGTTTTTGTTGTGCTATCAAATCGTTGATAGTTGGCAGAGGCAGAGTATCCGGAAAGGAATTCAGCACCTGCGGCCCAGCTGAAGCGTTTATTCATGTCAAGATTTTTATGAGCTTCGGCATCAATAAGAGCGGCGCCGTTCATCGGTGTTTTACCATGATTCCATGAGCCGATCATGTAAGGGGCAAAGTTTCCGGAAGCACCGGAGCCGATAGCCGTAGCCGAGAAATCTACATTATCTTGGGCGAAAGAAGAGACCCACAATAATGCCAATAAAAGTGATAATATGGTGTATTTGCAATTCATACTTCAAAATTACTCATTTATTTGCAGTTGCGCAACAGCAATCATCTGAATATTTGGAAGCTTAATGCGTGAAAATAGTGAGTTTTGGGGTTTCGATGCAGCCCAGTGCGAGTTTGAAGCGCACAAGACCTTCGTTTTTGATGCCATCGGTAGACGCGGGGCCAAGGTCGATGGTGTGGATGTCACCGCGCTCGGCATAGTATCGGAATATAGCGTATGCCATGAAGTTCATGGTGCGGAGATGGCGTAAATTTAGGTCATCGCCCCAGTTAATGAGTTGCACAATGCCCGGCGCGCTGTGGTCATACATTGCAGCGGCGGCAATTTCTCCATTTAGTCGCACAAAGAAGAAATCGGTGTCAATGATTTTAGAGGTGGCGGTAACACGGTCGAGCGGCATAGCCATGTGGTATCCGAGTTGACGGTGGTGTTGAGCCATGACCGCATAGGCAGTCTCAATATCGTTGGTTTTTTCGAGAGAGAATCCGACTTTTATGGCACGGTGAAAGTTTCGGCGAGCGGCACTGTCAAGATGCTTTTCAAACTCGCCGAAAAGGTTTAGGTCATAATGATAGTTGAAGTCGGTTACAATAGATGAAGCTCTGTTGACAAGAGTTTGTTGCCATTTGCTGCAACCATAAATTGGAGGAGGCAGAATGAAACGGCAACGGTTTGAGAAGTGAGCGAGGAGAGAGTCGGCGAAAGCAGTCATATCTCCGTCACCACACACAGAGGCATAGGGGGCAGAAAAAGGAGCTAACCACATCTCGTTGCGCAAGCCCATGATTATGCCGAGTTCGCCGTTGCTGAGGCATTGCACTTGTTCGGCTAGAGGTGCATTGAGTTGTGCGAAATCAGCTGAGTCGAAAGCTGTAGGAGCTGCATTAAAAAGTGCTGCGTAATCGGAGAAAGGAAGTAGCTCTAAATTGTTCATGCGTCAAAATCGCCAAGACCGTGGCGTAAAATTTCAGGGTTTGTTGAGTCGGTGAGGTCTACAACAGTAGAAGGGATAGTGCCGCCTTCGCCGCCGTCAATGACGAGAGCGACTGAGTCGCCATAGTGCATGGCGATAGCTTCGGCATAGGGTAAATCGTTTTCATCATCGATAGAAGCAGATGAAGTTAGGACGGGATTGCCAAGCATATCAGCCAGGCAACGAGCGATAGCATTGTCGGGAACTCGCACACCAACAGTTTTGCGGCCTTTGAAAACTTTAGGCAGCTTAGTTGATGCGGGAAGGATAAAGGTAAACGGGCCTGGGAGGTATTGTTTGAGGGTACGGAAAGCGAAGTTGTCGATACGAGCGTAGTCGGCAGCTTGGCTAATGTCGGCGCAAACCACAGACAGTTCTTGTTTGTCAGGGTTGATGCCTTTCAATTTGCACAATCGTTCAATGGCACGCTGATTGAGGGCATCGCAAGCCAAAGCGTAGAGAGTGTCGGTAGGGTAAATGATGATGTGCCCGGCTTTAAGGGCATCGACCGCTTGCGAGATGTAGCGTTCATTTACCGAGTCAGAAAAAATTCTTAAGAGTTGCATAATTGCATATTTATATCGGTGGCGTTGGCGTACTGCTCAAGCAGACGGCACGTCAGAATTTCAATGTCGTTAAGCGGCATTTCTTCGCCATACATGTTAAACACCATGATTAGGTGTTTAGTGTTTTCGGTAAGCTTAGTGCGCTCGTGGTCGCTGGTGGGAGTGCCAATGCCGCCGATAGCATCGCGCAAAATAGGTAGTCCGGCAACGTTTAGAGTGCCGCGGCCAATGGCTTCATAAGGTTCGCCTTCATATCCAATGCCGATGGTGAGAGTGTCGCCTTCAATTTTGTCGGCATCGAATCCGCCAATAGAGTGGCCGGAAGCAACGCTGAGCAAATTTATGAGGTCGATAACGGTAAGAGAGCGGTACAGGTCGAGGCCTTTTACCATGCGTCGACACAGAGCTTCGCTGCTGGGACGATAGCGGTTAGGCTCTTTGCCACAAGCTTTGTAGGCTTTGCGTGTAGCGGCTATGGCGGGACGTTTGTTTATCATGTCCATCTCGTAGCTTTGGCGCACACGTTCAGATATGGTTGATAGCTCTTGCCACAGTTCGTTGCAAGTTGGTGGATTTGAGATGTTTGCTTCGACCAACAAGACTTGTAGAGAAGGAGCAGCTTTGCGTATTTCGTCTGATAATTTCAGTTGCATAAGAATCTGATTTAGCTATGGTTAGCGATATTGCTCGGCGATTTCACGAACGTGGTTTAATATGTCGATGTCGATATCACTGAGTTCGATGTTTCGGCGCGCCATTACTTTGTGGGCAGTTTCAAAGAATTTACGCATTGGCACGTCGTTGAATCCGGCAGTGCTGCCTTCGCTGAAAGAAGCGAGGAATGGACGAGGGAATCCGCTGCCGTGAATGTTAACGCCAACGCCGAGCACGGTTGCTGTGTTGAGCATGGTGTTGATGCCGGCTTTAGAGTGGTCGCCCATAATCAGGCCGCAAAATTGCAAGCCTGTGCGAAGGAAACGGTGAGCGGGATAGTTCCAGAGTTTTATTTCTGTGTAGTCGTTTTTTAGATTAGAAGCAACGCACCCGGCGCCGATGTTGCACCATTCGCCAATTACGGCATTGCCGAGGAATCCGTCGTGTGCCTTGTTTGAATATCCAAATATTACGGCGTTGTTTACTTCTCCACCGACTTTGCTCCAGGGACCGATAGTTGTTGCGCCGTAGATTTTAGCGCCCATGTTGATGGTTGCGTGTTCACAGATGGCGATTGGGCCACGCATGCAAACGCCTTCCATCACTTCAGCGCCGGGGCCGATGTAAACAGGGCCTTTAGCCACGTTTATTATGCAACCTTCCACGTCGCCGGCTTCGTCATCAATGAAAAGTTGGCTTTTGTCGCCGATAACGGTGACAGTGTCAGAGACTTCGCGGCGTTTGCGAGAGGCAGTTAGTCGTTGGAAATCGGCGCGCAGCACTTTGTCGTTGAGCAAAAAGATGTCGAAAAGCATATTAATTGCTGTGATTTCGCCGGTGTATGACACGCGAGTATTTTCTTCGCCGCGCACAGCGATGAGAGTGTCGCCACTGTATAGAGCTTCGCCCGAAGAAAGGGCTTGCACTTTTGCCACGAGTGAGGCATCGGGTATGATGTTTCCGGCGATGCGCAAATCGCAATGAGTTTGGCACGGTTTGTATTTTGCTTGCAGATAGTCTGCGGTGCAGTAGAAGTATGAACCGCTGAGCATGGACTGCCATTTTTGGGCGATGGTGTCAATGCCGATGCGTATCTCGCTGATAGGGCGAGTATATGTTAGCGGCAGGAGATTGCCGCGCACGTTTTCGTTGTCAAATAAAACAATATTCATTATTGTATATTACGTTATTTGTGCAAATTTATTAATTTTGTACCTGAAAACAAAATATGCAATGAACTTTGTAAAGACAGCACTCAAAGATGTGTGGGTTATAGAGCCCCAATGCTTCGGAGATGAACGAGGCTATTTTATGGAAAGTTACAAGCAAGCTGAGTTTAATGCAGCTATAGCTCGTGACGTTAACTTTGTGCAAGATAATGAGTCGAAGTCGCGACGCGGAGTGCTTCGAGGCTTGCATTTTCAGCGAGGTGAAGCGGCGCAAGCCAAGCTGGTGCGAGTGTCGGAAGGCAGTGTTGTAGACGTGGTTGTTGATTTGCGTAAGTCATCGCCAACATTTCGCCAGGTTTTGGCTGTGGAGTTGAGTGAGCAGAATCATAAACAATTGTTTGTGCCCCGTGGTTTTGCGCATGGATTTATTGTGCTCAGTGAAACGGCACGTTTTCAGTATAAGGTTGATAATGTGTATAATCCGCAGAGTGAAGTGACATTGCGTTTCGATGATAAGGACTTAAATATAGCATGGCATGAGTTTGGTGTTGACACGTCAGAATTTGTGCTTTCGCCGAAAGATTTGGCAGGTAAGACGTTTGCTGAGTTGGAGGCTGAAAATTTGCTATTCTCTTAATAATTAAGGTTAATGGAAAAGAAAGTATTTGTATCAGGATGTTATGACATGTTGCATAGCGGACATGTTGCTTTTTTTAAAGCGGCATCGCAGTATGGCAAGCTATATGTTGGCATCGGTTCAGATTCAACTATACAACAATTAAAGCATCGCAAGACGGTGTATTCAGAAGCAGAGCGTTTGTATATGGTGAAGTCAATTCGCTATGTTACAGATGCTTGTATTAATTCGGGCTCGGGATATCTTGACTTTGTGGAGAGTGTTGACCGCATTAAACCGGATGTGTTTGTGGTTAATAGTGATGGCGGCTCGGAAGAGAAGCGTCAGTTCTGCAAAGAGCGAGGTATTGAATATGTGGAGCTGGAACGCACTCCGGATGCGGGTCTTGAAGCTCGATCAACCACGTCGTTGCGCACGAATGTGAAGTCGCATATACCATATCGGTTGGATTTAGCCGGCACATGGATAGATCAGCCGTATGTTAGCGAATATGGATCGGGTTGGGCGTTGACAATATCGTTGGAGCCGACACATGAGTATATGGAGCGTGGAGGCATGTCAACGTCAACACGTAATGCGATAAAGAAGATTTGGCCGTACGAGTTGCCAAACTATCATGAGGAAATGTTGGCAAAGCTTGTGTTTTGTTTTGAGAATGAGCCAACTAAAAATGAGCATGTGTCAGGAGCACAAGATGCAATTGGTATATGCATGTCGGGCCTTACACGTCATTTTTATGATAGACATTATTGGCCTGAGAAGATAGAAGCGTGTCATGATGATAGGGTGCTTTCATGGCTGGAACAACATATTTGTTTGATACCAACATTTCCGCGTCCACAGGGTTTTTCGGTGATTAAAGAGACCCATATTTCATGCGAAGGGGTGAAGGCTCTTTCAGATGCTGCTAATGAGTGTTGGGATGCAATAATGGCAATGGATTTGGAGGCATTTGCACGCGCTTATCAAGCATCGTTTGAAGCGCAAATATCAATGTTTCCGCTTATGATGTCGGATGAGATAAAAAGATATATAGACAAGTATGGTGATAAGATTTTAGCATACAAGCTATCAGGTGCCGGAGGTGGTGGTTATGTCGCTGCCGTCTATGATGGCGATATGCCTGAAGGAGCGCTGCCTATTACCATACGTCGTCGTCACCTTGACTAATAAAGATGAAAAAGAATATACATACCATCATTGTAGCTGCCGGATCGGGCTCTCGATTTGGCAGCTCGATGCCTAAACAGTTTTGCAATTTGGCAGGACGTCCGGTGTTAATGCATACAATTGAGGCCATACGACGAGCTACGGATGATGCAGAAATCACTGTTGTGTTGAGCCACGATATGCGTGAATTTTGGACGCAGCTGTGTGAGCAATATGAGTTCGTTTCTCCGCGTGTTGTTGACGGTGGAGAAACGCGTTGGCACTCGGTGAAAAATGCTGTTGACACGCTCAGAGAAACCGATACAGATATAGTGCTTGTTCATGATGGTGCGCGCCCGATTGTTGACGCTGAAATGGTGCATAGACTTATCGATGCCGCCGAAGAAAACGGGGCAGCAATTCCGGCAATTCCGGTTACAGATTCGTTGCGAGTATTGGCGGAAAAAGGAGCGAAAATAGGCAAGGCTGTAGACCGTGGTTTGTATCGTGCAGTGCAAACACCGCAAGCATTTAAGGCGGGTATGCTTATTGAGGCATATAACCAACCATACAACACATTATTTACAGATGATGCATCGGTTGTAGAGTTAGCTGGAAATATTGTAGTGATGGTTGAAGGTTGTGTATCTAATATAAAGATAACCAATCCGAAAGATATAGAAATTGCTGAAATGTATATTTCTTGAATAATTTCAAACTTTAAAGTTTTGCTTTAACCTTAAAATATTAAAGTTTTGCTTTAAGTAAATCAAAAGAAAAGCTGTGAATCGTCTGCGAAATTTAGACATAAAATACATAAAAGGCATAGGGCCGGCACGTGCTCAGCTGCTCGAAAAACAGTTGAACATACGCACGGCTTATGACTTGTTGCGACACTATCCGACGCACTATGTTGACCGCTCAAAAATCTATAATATAAATGAGCTTGGAGGAGAGATGCCGGCACTGCAATTGCGAGGAAAATTTTTGAATTTTACGACGCAAGGAGAGGGCGCAAAAATGCGTCTTATCGGACTCTTTTCAGATGGTACGGGAACGATAGAAGTTTTATGGTTTAAGCAGATTTCGAAGATAAAACAAGCGTATCATCAAGGGTGCGAATATATACTATTTGGAAAGCCTACGTTTTATGAAGGGACTCGACGCTGGTCGATGGTGCACCCCGAAGTGGATAGCGCTACAACACCGGGAGCAATGCAAGGCTTGCGAGGAGTATATCCGCTAACAGAGACGTTGCGCAATCGAGGAGTTGGCTCACGTCAGTTTCATGTGTGGATGCAAACGTTGTTGGCATCGCGCACAGATATTGCTGAGGTGTTGCCCGAGGCGATAGTGCGACGATTGAATCTTATGCCGCTGCGTGAGGCGTTGATAAATATACACAATCCGCAGTCGAATGATCAATTGCAACGAGCACGATTGCGCTTGAAATTTGAAGAGTTATTTTTTATACAAGTAGACATGATGCGCAACTCGCGACACCGCAAAGGATTGTCGCAGGGGCAAAGATTTGCGCGTGTTGGCACATTTTTTAATCGTTTCTATAAAGAATGTTTGCCGTTTGAGCTTACCGGTGCACAGAAACGTGTGGTGAAAGAAATACGTGCAGATGTGAATACCGGGCATCAGATGAACCGATTGGTGCAAGGCGATGTGGGAAGTGGTAAGACGCTGGTTGCACTTATGAGTATGCTTTTAGCGATAGATAACGGTGCGCAGGCATGTCTTATGGCGCCGACGGAAATCCTCGCTACGCAGCACTATGAATCGTTGCGCGAATTAGTGGCAAAAATAGGTGTAAATGTGCGACTACTTACCGGGTCAACGCGCACAAAAGAGCGTAGAGAAATTCATGCCGGATTGCTTGATGGCTCGATACAATTGTTGGTAGGTACGCATGCGCTCATAGAAGACACTGTGCAATTTCGCAATTTAGGCATGGCGGTTATAGATGAGCAACATCGGTTTGGTGTGGCACAACGGGCAAAATTGTGGAAGAAAAATGCAATACCGCCTCATGTGCTGGTGATGACAGCGACGCCAATACCGCGAACGTTGGCAATGACTGTGTACGGCGATCTTGATGTGTCGGTGATAGATGAATTGCCACCCGGACGTAAGCCGATATCTACGGTTTTGCGCTATGAAAACAATAGATTAAATGTGTATAAAGCACTCGGTGCACAGTTGCGTGCCGGGCGTCAGGCATATATAGTTTATCCGCTTATAGAAGAGAATGAGAAGCTTGATTTGAAAAGTCTGGAAGAAGGCTATGAATTGATACGCGAAACATTCCCGATGTATAAGGTGGCATTTGTGCATGGTAAAATGAAGCCGGAGACAAAAGACTATCAGATGGGGCTGTTTGCATCGGGAGAAGCACAGATTTTGGTTGCTACGACGGTGATAGAAGTTGGTGTGAATGTGCCCAATGCAACGACAATGATAATAGAAAATGCCGAGCGGTTTGGGTTGTCGCAGCTTCACCAATTGCGAGGAAGAGTGGGGCGCGGAGGTGACCAGAGCTATTGTGTGCTCATGTCGAAAGTGAAATTGGCTAAGGAAACACGTCAGCGTTTGGAGTTGATGACACAAACTACAGACGGGTTTGTTATAGCCGAGGCAGATATGCGTATGCGAGGCCCCGGAGATATAGAAGGAACTATGCAAAGTGGTGTTGCTTTTGATTTGCATATAGCGAATTTAGCGACAGACGGACAGATAATACAGTTGGCTCGTGATGCTGCTGAATGGCTGCTCGATGATGACCCACAATTGGCACGCCCGGAGAATAGAGTATTTGCGACTACGTTAGCATTAAATCTCAATCGCAAAGTGGATTGGAGCCGCATTTCTTGATGCAATAATGTAACTTTATTGTCATTGGTTTAACATCCAATTAAGTTAATGCTATGTTAAATTTTTTCGGATGACGAAAATATGTTGTAAAACATGGTTTGTTTGTAAACTATTGATAGATTGGAAAATAACGATTGAATTTCGTGGAACATCGTGGAACATATATGATAATTTATTCCAAAAAATTTGGTAGTGTCGAATTAAATTATTAAATTTGAGGTGTTGCGATTGAAAAAGTAAAAGAACGTAAAATTAAAGTAAAGACTTTTTTTAACGATAATCTTTGCTAATCAACACAATAAATAAAGTACAATTTAGTTATAAATATAAAGGTAAACACAAAAATATAGCCGTACTCTCCTGACGCGGCGAAAACTTAGAAAGCATGAAACTCTCTCAAATCGTCTACACAACAGCCTCAGCAATCATTATCGCTATAGTTGGCACAGCGACGGCATCGGCGCAGACATATCGTCTACCGGGCCAGCATGCCGAACAAACCCACAACCTATTAGCAGCCCAAGAAAACATAAATCATACCATTTCAGTGAATCCCACTATAGACTACCTTAACTACAGTGAGGAAGAAGAACCTGAAGAAGATATTTATGAAGCAGGATGGGGCAGCAATTTTGTGAATTGCTATTCGAACATGAACGTGCCGCAAACCGTTGTGATAAAAGGCCTCGATAAATTTGCGATGCCATGTCCGGGTTACATCACATCGCCCTACGGATATCGTAAACGATTCAAAAGACAACATAAAGGCGTAGACCTCAAGATCAATATAGGCGATACAATTTATGCCGCATTTGATGGAAGAGTGCGTCTAACGAAATATGAAGCAAAAGGATATGGCTACTATGTAGTAGTGCGTCATACAAATGACTTGGAAACAGTGTATGGACACTTGTCACGCTTCTTGGTAAAACCGGATCAATATGTGAAAGCAGGCGATCCGATAGCACTTGGAGGAAACACCGGACGTTCAACCGGCCCGCACCTTCACTTTGAAACGCGCTACATGGGTTATGCTATAAACCCGATGGCGATTTTCGACTTTGCAAATCAAACTACTCACACCGATACATACACATTCGACAAGCGCACGTACACACAAGCGCGTAACTACTCTCCGGAGGCAAATGCAGATTACGCAAAGATGTACGCAGAACAAGTGCAAGCTCGAAAGACAAACAATTCGTCTGCATCGTCAAAGAAATCGTCGCGCAGCCGTACAGTCAGTGTGAAGAAGGGAGATTCACTTAGCCGTATTGCCAGCCGCAACGGCACAACAGTATCAAAACTTTGTGCGCTCAACGGCATAAAGAGCAATGCTAAGTTGAAACCGGGACAGAAATTGAAAGTAAATTAAAATAATTTATTCATATGGCAAGTGCGCGCATCGCGGGAGCGATGCGCGTACTGTGTATAAAATAAAATAAAGGTTATGGCAAAAGTTGGTGATATAGTGCGCTTTCTCAACGATGTTGGCGGAGGCCGCATAACAAAAATAAAAGATAACATAGCGTATGTTGATGACGATGGTTTTGAAACTCCTGTCTTGATACGTGAGTGTGTGGTGGTGCAATCGGTAGACGATGCGCCGAAACCTGCGCGTGAGGCTGTTGTGGCACCAAAAACGGCGCCTGAAGTGCCATCGAAATCAACAGATCCCGAACCGGAGGAGGAAGAGTTTGAAGAAGTGCCCGGCGGCGATGTGCTGAACGTGGTGCTGGGATTTGAAGCTACAGACCTCAAACATTTGTCGAGCTCGGATTATGATGCATATATAGTCAATGATTCGAACTACTATTTGTATTTTAATTTTGCGTCTCGTGCAGATGAAGCTGATGGCTGGACAACACGCTATGCTGGAGTTGTGGAGCCAAATATACAGCTTCTTTTGGGCACATTTAATAAAGAGGAAGTGGCACAGTTTGATCGCATATCGCTACAATATATAGCTTTCAAACGTGACAAAGAGTACGCTCAAAAAAATCCGGCAAGTGTTGAGTTTAATGTTGACACAACAAAATTCTTTAAGTTGCATTGTTTCCGCGAGAATACGTATTTTGAGAATCCGGCAATCACTTTTGATGTGGTGCGCAATGACGTTGCAAATAAAATAGACCCGCTTGAAAATATAGCACTTTTGCAGCGAGAGATGCAACGCAAAAAGGATGCTGATGCTCGCCCTGTGCGACGCAAAGTATCAAAGCCGGCGCAAGGGAAAGGCGAAACAATAGTTGTTGATTTGCACATACATGAGTTGGTAGATAATACACATGGCTTGTCGAGTGCAGATATGTTAAATCTGCAAGTAGACAAATTTCGTGAAGTGATGGATGCAAATCTCAAGAATCATGGTCAAAAGATTGTGTTCATACATGGCAAAGGCGAGGGTGTGCTTCGTCAGGCAATAACAAAAGAGTTGAATTATCGCTATAAAAAGCATGATGTGCAAGATGCATCGTTCCAAGAGTATGGTTATGGTGCGACACAAGTAACAATAAGATAACGAAATATGATTATCTATTTTTCAGGTACAGGGAATACAAAATATTGTGCGACCGAGCTCGCTAATCTGCTGGGCGAAACTTTGCGTCCTATAACGGTTGCAAATCTCACATCGCCACGCACAGCAATATTGAAGACTGATGATAAGCGTGTGATATGGATGTTTCCTACATACTCATGGGGTGTGCCCAAAGAGATAGCAGGCATGATTAAGCAAGCACAAATAATCATGCCTTCAGATGCTCAACATTGGCTTGTTACGACGTGTGGTGATGATATAGGAAAGACCGCATCGCAATGGCGAAGGTTGATGAGAAGACGTGGCTGCAATGTTGCTACGGCTTTCTCGGTGCAGATGCCCAATACTTATACGTTTATGAAGGGGTTTGATGTGGATTCGCCGGAAGTTGAGCAAGCGAAAATCAAGGCAGCAGAGCCGCGGTTGAGTCAGATAGCAAAGATTATAGCTGAAGGCAAGGTAGTGGCTGATGATGTTGTTGAGGGCGCGTGGGCATTTCTGAAGACAGCGATAGTTTATCCGTTGTTTAATAAGTTTTGCACGTCATCAAAACCGTTTGAAGCTAATGATAAGTGTACGGGCTGTGGACTGTGTATAAAATCGTGTCCGATGGAGAATATTGTTCCCGGGCCTAAGAATAAGCCGTATTGGCGCGAGAAATGTATGATGTGCACTCGTTGCTATCATATATGTCCGTGTCATGCTGTGCAATATGGGGCTACAACGGAAGGCAAGGGACAGGCGCGCTCATTTAT
>CAZGAN010000007.1:0-28114 GCA_964523655.1 uncultured Bacteroides sp. | reverse complement strand
ATGATGATGTTGTTACCAATGGGGTGCTTGCTTGGTGATCGAAATAAGCAGAGAGTGTCACTTTCTTTGAGAGAATGTAGCTGGCAGTGAAATCGATGCTGAATGTGCGAGTACCCGAAGTTGGCTGAGTGTACATATCAGACGATATTTTACGTATCAGCGCTTGCGTGTTATCAAGACCTATATTAGCATTGAGTGTGAGGTCATTGCTTATGCCTTGTTGCGAGCCACGCATTTTCAGGAAGGTGTTGAATCCAACAATTTTATATCCGGCGCCAATCTTTATGCCTTTTGTTGTTGACTCTACAACTTGCGCAGCTGAGCTATTGAGTGTGAGCGTACGTGCGTCGCGATACTCTGCCGAAAGCTGCAATTCATTTTGCAAAGTGAGACTCACGCCAAGCAATGGAGCAAATTTTTCGGTGATTGCTACTGACGAAATGTTGTATGGCGAAGATGGAATAGGACGTCCGGTGAGTTCATCGAGAGTGAAGCCCATATTGTCGCCGCCAACAGCAACCCAGTTAAGATATGACGAATAAGAACCAACCGAATAGGTGCATTGATAAGCGTGGCTCAATGTGAATGATTTGAACCAACGTTTCATGTTGCCAAGTTGCAGCAAGCCATCGTAGGTAACCTTCCAGTTTGGCAAGATAGACGATATAGATGGGAATGGATCAAGCCAAGTTTTGCGAGCATCAGTGCCGGTGTATGCAGCCACGAATGCCGGGATAAGTACGTCGCTCGAAGTCTCACTCACCGTACCTACTTCAGTGTTAAATTGAGTGCCGGCATAAGCTGATTCTTCCAAAAATCCGGTGCGAGGATAGCTCAAACCATAATACTGACTTTCGATGCGGTCACGCACCACGTCGATGTTGCGGATGAATTGGTTGAATGCTTCACTATTGTAGCCATCGTCGGCACTGCTACCTCGTAGCGCGGTTTTTATAGCGCAGTGAGTTTTGGTGAATGAGCCTGAATAGGTGGTTGGCATGCCGGTGTACATGAACTGAATTTGTGAGGTGCGGTTATCAGTACGGTTTCCGGTGAGTTGTATTTTCAAGCCTTTTATCGGCTCCAGATTTAGCTCTAAGCTCAGCTCTGTAGCATGGCTAATCACAGCGGGCGATGTTTGTCCGTCGTCAGTGATAAGCCAGCCGCGTTCAAGTGCTTTATCAACATAATCATCACCATTGAAGCCGAAAGCGAAATCAAGACCGGGCGACATGGGGCCGTAGCTATTTGACTGACCAAACACATTTCCGATGCTCGGTTCAAACAGCGGTAATGTCATTGAATTAGTCTTTTTATAGCGTACCGACACAGAGCGCGGCGAAATGATTAAACGTGTGGTGTACTCTGCGAGATTGCGAAGTGTTGATTTCTTTTCTTCTTCAATTTTTTCGGTGATAATAAACTTGATGTTTTGATCGCCATGAGTGAGCACGGTGATTGTATTTGCATCTACAACTTTAGTCTGCACCTCAAACGGCTGACCTTTTGTTGTAGTTGCCACTACTTTCACTTTTTGTGTGCGCAAATTGTGCTTAATTGTGAGCGTAGTGTCAGGCAATAGTTTGAATGTGCGCTCAAATTTCTTGGCTTTTTTGGTTGCATTTTTCTTGTTAGCTACAGCATTATTTCGCGTTTGCGAAGCGAAACGTTTGCTCACGTCTTTAACAAACGGAATCTTGTTCCATAAGCCTTCAAAATTAATGCGTAGATCGCCACTAGTTGCCGCTTGGTTTGCGATAGAGTTGCCAAGTGATACATCGTCGATAGTAGCGCCACGATCCCACTTATAAGTAGCGTTATAGTTAGCGTTTGCAGTGAGGAAGTCGAGCACCGGAATTTTATTGAACGGAGCTTTATACGACGCAGTGAAAGTTTGATTATAGTTCCATGGTGTACCCATAGACTTAATTGAATTCATCACTGTTTCTTTCCAATCGCGATATTCATCGGGGAACAATTTTTTATTAACAGCACCGGTTGGCTCCTCAATACGAGCCGAAGTGTTTGAATTGAATGATAGAGAAAGCGACTTGATGATATTCCATGTCACAGAGAGTTGTCTATCCCAAAGGAAATTTTTTGAAACAGACACAGGAAGTTGGAAATTATCGTCAACTTCAGAGCGTTCTTGCTGCTCATAATAGTATCGGCTCATATTTGTGAGGAACGATATATTATTAGGCAGCCACTGTATCTCCCAGTCTTGGATGAATTTCAAATTTTTATTCTTTGACTTAATCCATTTGAAAGGCTTCAAGCCTTTGATGTAGGGAGTATAGCTATACTGGAACGAACCACGATAGTCGTTAGTATTTTCATACTCAGTTGTCGGGTCGTTTTTGCTTTGCTTGTTGAAAGAGAAGTTCACCGTGAAGTTAGCAGGGTCCCAAGGCATGGGGTTCTTGCTTTTCACATCAAATTTCAAGCCTGAAATTGAGAAATTTTGCACCACGGAGCGTTCAAGCGCAAACGCATTAATAGAATCGCGCTCAGCCTTGGTTGTGCAAGCATCGAGAGCATCTTTGAGCAGCACGTCTTGGTCAAGTGGATTGTATTTCGGTGTGCTTGTTTCTTTTGAATATGAATAATAAATCGGAGCTTTGAGTTTCACCTTCTCCGGCAACAAACGACCGAGGTCGGCTTGCACAGCAACATTATATTGCTCATAGTCATCAAGACGTCGGTCATTCAAGCTCTGGTCAACGCTGCCGAATCCGGCTGTTTCCTTATGCACAGCCATATTGAGAGTTGCCAAGTCGCTAAGGCCCAATGTTGCATTTGCCTTAGCAGCCCAACCGCCCGATTCGTCAAAGTCAGTAACTTTTAGTTCATTGACCCAAATTGTACCGTCTTTTGTTGTAGCCGAATTATTGCGCACACCAATGAGCATGACGCGCACATCGCTGAGCGACGGGTTACCAATCACAGAAATAGTGTTACGTTCATTATCCGGGTCGCGGCTTGAATAAACTGAGTTGTAGCTTACTCCGGCTTGCTCTTCGCGCTTAGCACGATTGCGCTCGGTTTTTAGGTCGACAAGGCTTTGCAAGTTAAAGTCAAGATGGTTAGCCTCGGGCCACACAATCAAGCGGTCACTTGAAGAATTATTGTTATATGTGCCCTCAGGAGTAAGCGTGAGGGGTATTGAGTATTCGTAATAGTTTGATTTCACATCGCTACCAAGACGAAGGAATAGCGATAGCTCACCGCTTTTGAGGTTTGTTGGGTCGTCAATCACTTGCTCAGCGTGCACCCACATTTGCATGCGCTTATAGTTGCGCAAGTCTTGTTGAGTGTTTCTATACACACCGCGAGCGTCGCCGGCAGCGAGGTCGGTAACTTTCATCGACATAGATTGCTCGTTGAGCTGAGTGATTTGGCTTTGTCCGGGGTCAACGATACGTGTTACACCGGGAGGCAACACATAGTTTACCGGCTTACGGCTGGCATTTTCCTCAATATTCACAACTGAAATATCCATTTGACCATCAGCAGGAGTGTCGCCGCGATTGTTGAGGTTAAAATCGTAATTTCGCCATTCGCCACGCACGAGTTCAAGTGTTGCGAAACGCAAGTGTGTTTCTTTCTTAAATCCGGTCATAAACATACGCATGAAACGGATTGTGCTAAAATCGCTGATAGAGCCAACCACACGCTCGTAGTCGCTCAATGGAATTTTAAATTGAATCCATTCCACCTCCAAGTCTTTGCCATCAACAGTGCGTTGCAACGATGTTTGTTTGTCGGCAATGTAATTGTGGCCAACAACCAAATCCTCGGGACGGATAGAAACCTTGTATTGGAAATAGCGCTCATACTCGTTGAGCGTGTTATCTTGGTTGATATCTTCAACATCAGGCACAGCACGCGATGCTTGATAAAGAGCATCGTCGGCATCGTCAGGCGAAAGCGAGTTGCCTTCAACGCCGTTGTAATGTTTGTAGCGCTCGTGAATACTCAAACGTTGTTGGTCGAAGTCATAACCACGATAGAAGTGATAGTTATCGCCGGCAGGGTCATTAAATGGAGAAAACGCATCATTTTGCATCTCTTCAATTCGCGACGGCGATAGGCGTTGACGCAATTTTTCAAGATACTCACTGTAGCTTGTGTGATTAAACTCATCGCTATTAGACAAACCGTCAAGACCTACGTCTTGAGCAGTGCGTGCGCCGGTGGCAGTGTCAAATGCATAAGTCAATGAGCTTTGGCTTGACACACGGCCCCATGCTGTTTCTTGCATGTATTGATTGCTACCATCATACGGCACACCGTTTTCATAACTTTTCAATCCATCTTTGAGGATATCTTCAGATATTTCACCGAGGTTGAAATATAAATCGCCTCCATCGTAGTTCTGGTTATCGGGATCGAGGAACGGGTTGAGCATCCAGAATTGGATATACTCAATGTTGCTCGTCTCAAAGTTTGTGTTATCGAGTTTGCGCATGATACCACCCCATCGTTTTTCGGGGTTGAGCAAGTTTCCTTGGTCGTCAATATTGTCAGCATCCAAGTTATAGGGACCACGTTCGGTAGGATAATATGATAGGTTGAGAGTCTGCACTGTTGAAGACTCACCGTAGCTCAATTCGCGGCCCGGGAAAATTTCACTGGTCTTAACCTCGCGGATGTACGGATTAGACAATTGTGCCAAGTCACTTTTGATGTATCCGGGCACCATTGATGAATTGCGTGAAGTGAACAATCTGTCGATATAGTACCAGTTGATAAGCGCACGATTTTTACCGTAAGCAATATTATTTGACAATGTGGCTTCCGGGAATAAAGCATCAGAAGCATTATCGTAAGGAGTTGAAGCCAAAAACCAAGAGTACGGTGAGCGCAAGTCTATGCCTGTTTGCGTTGATTCGAAGTCATCTACATACGATGAGCCAGAGCTTGACCCGGTTTTCTGGCTATGAGGTATCAATTTTGCATATTCTGCCGTGAGACTGAACTTAGACGGCTGTGTAGCATTGATAGTTGGTATTTTATTGAGCAAGTTAGTGAGCCACATAAACTCGTTATTATAGCTCATATTGAAGCCCAACATAGTATTATTAACCACTTCATCACCGATGCTAACTTTCTCTGTCAAAGCTTTTTCAGAGAAATGCAACACCGTTGCGCCAACATTTAAGTGCTTATTAAATTCGTATTGCAAATCAAGACCCAACAACGTTTTGCGCTGCGTTGAGTAGGTCGATTGATTTTCCAACGACACACTGATACTTTGACCGGAGTCGATGATGCTTTGGTTTGTGATGGTCACTATACCCATTGCATAGTCAACGGTATAGTCAGAGTTTTCAGTCAACGTCACACCACCGGCAGTTACAACAACCGAGCCTCGAGGCACATTCATTGCATTTAATCGTATTTGCGAGCCCGATGATGCTTGATACTCTCCTTTTAGTGTGAATTTATTTTTATCAGCAAACTGTCGAGCCACAACGAGCGTTGAGTCGTACAACTCCTCATACACATATTTGTCGGCAATTGCATCATTTCCGATTGCCTTACGCAGATACGAACCAAACGGCTCCGCTACCGGGAATATCACCTTACCGGTAGACGCCACTATTGTGTATCCTTCCAAAAAGTCGAACTGACCGTCTGAATTGCTCTCTTGATTTGAGTCCAAGCGGTCAAGGTTCATAACCTGCAAAAGAGTTTTATCGCTGAGATTTGCTACCGGCAAATAGCTGATAGATGTGCCGGTTGTATCGCTCAAATACTTAATATTGAGTTTAAATTTGCTTGATTGTATTTGATAAGCGCCAAGGCTATACACGTTTTTCATCATCAAGCGCCACATTGGCAGACGCGGGGCTGTTGTTGTGCCCTTAAGCATCTTCACATAGAGCGATTTATTTGTGTCAGTGACGTCACTTGAAAATTCACCAACTTGATACACTTTGCCTTGATAGGTGTACTCAAAAGCCACACCAAGCACCTCATCGGCATTGAGTGCAGACTTGATGGAGATGTAGCCCAACGTAGAGTTATATGAATATTCACTCGATGTGAGCAAACGTGCACTTTCAACTTTTTCGTAATCGCGACCGCCTTCTATGCCATAAGCGCTAAGTGGCGACAATGCTTGACTAACTGATGCTATATCGCGTGCATCAGGGTAGTCATTTTTAATTTCACTGAGCAAATTATTTGACGAGTTTGACGGCACGGCTTGTGCTGTATTGCCCACCCAGTGATTTGATGCCATGATAGATGACTCACCAAGGTCCATAAATGCAACAAGGTTGCGGCTTTGGTCGTACTTGCTACTCTTGTTTGTTATCCACACTTCCATGCGTGTGATGCTGATACCCGACGAAACAAGAGGCAATTTTGAGGCAAACTCATCGTAATGCTGGCGGAAGTATTGCGCTAGAAAGAAGTGACGGTTTTGGTCGTATTCGTCAGCATTAATCTCAAACTCAGTGGTTTGAGATCCGCCTTTTGAGCTCACGGTTTGCGACTCAGAGTTTTGTTGCGAGACCAAAGCTGTGGCTGTTAACTTGCCAAATTGCAATTTGGTTTTAATACCAAACAAAGCCGTGCTACCTTTTATCAACGACGACCCTGTTGTCATTGACACGTTACCGGCTTCAATGTTTTTCACAATGTCATCTTCTTGACCTTCATAACTGAGTTTCAAGTTTTTAGAGTCAAAATCGAAGGTAGCATCAGTGTTATAAGTCATGTTAAATTTCAGCCTATCACCGACAGAGGCGCCGATTGTAGCCTGAATTTTCTGATCGAAGTCAAAATATGTTTTTCTTCGTGCCGAGAGCGAAAGTGAAGGGTTATCAGTTTTGTTACTCTTGATACCCATCGACACTTGTACCGACCCTTGAGTTTTCAACTGCACGCCACCGGGGCCAAATATTTTTTCCAAAGGGCCGAGAGCAAAGTTCATATCTAAGATATTGAACGGTTGCTTCTCTTTTTCTGTGATTTGCTCAAGGTTTCTTTGCTTATAATATTCTTGTAATGATTGCCTTAACTGCCAATTATTATACTGACTTTCGCTGAGCAAAAAAGGCGTAGCTATATCCATGTCACCCACACGAGTGCGCACAACGTAGCACCCGGTTTCCGGGTCATATTCGGCAGTAGTTTTTATGTTCGACGGTTGCTTCAGGTCATACCCCATCTCATCACTCAACAAATCATCATAGGTCTGCGGCACCGTGTGTTTAATAGGCATTGCCAAGTCAACAGAATCGGTTTTTGCGGGAGCCGGATATGATGCAGGAGGCGGCTGCACAGGCTGTGTTACAGTGATTTGTGCAACAGCGAAAGCCGACAGTGCCACTATAATCAGCGGCAATGCCAAGCGTCGCATTAAGCGTGAGAGTGTTTTATATCGTTGTGTATAAATTGGTTGATTCATTACATGAAAAAGGAGCTGCGCTTACATTAAAGCCAACGCTTTTTTGATGGCGTTTTCGACTTTGAGCGTAGGGTCGGCATCAAAAAGCTTTTTCAGCGCTTTTTGGCTCTGTTGTTTGGTATATCCCAACATCACAAGAGCTGCCGTTGCCTCGTCGAATACATCGCTGGCTGCAGACACCTTTATAGATAACGTATCGCCCTGTGGTTTTATTTTATCGCGCAGGTCCACTATTATGCGTTCTGCCGTCTTTCCACCTATACCTTTAACATTTTTAAGAGCTTTTACATCACCATTAGCAATTGTTTGCTCTAATTCGGCGGTAGTAAAACCTGACAGTATCACTCTGGCTGTGCCGGCACCAACACCTGAAACGCCGATGAGCGCTCTAAAAAGAGTGCGCTCGCGCTCTGAGGCAAAACCATAAAGCGCCCAAGCGTCTTCACGTATATTTTCGTGCACCAAAAGTTTTGTTTTTGTTTGGCCTTGCAAACCGGTGTACGTGTTGAGCGATATG
The DNA here is from genome assembly GCA_964523655.1 of uncultured Bacteroides sp. Taxonomy (GTDB): domain Bacteria; phylum Bacteroidota; class Bacteroidia; order Bacteroidales; family Muribaculaceae; genus CAG-873. Next base: position 20,174 of record CAZGAN010000007.1, on the reverse strand, counting down.
TTGAGTAAATAAGCAACGCCACCCGTATCAATAGTGACTGTGGCAGGAGTTAATTCGGCAATTGTGCCCTGTATATATTCTATCATAGCAAATAATTTTACTCACAAAAGTACGCAATTTTAGCGCTGCGCACAAGTATTTATAACCTTAACTATTATTAACTCGCAGTTAATATACTCACAAAGACATTTTGAATGTTTGCGAGTTTGTTTTGATGATGTATATGCCTCCATTTAGGTGCGACAAATTGAATGTGTTGTCGCCAGGATGAAGCACAAAGTTTGCAGCGAGTCGGCCATCTATGCCGTAAACCACTAACGGTTGAGCGTCACCGCCATTGCGCAAAGCGATAATGCCGCTTGCCACACTGAGCAGCGTCACTTGCTCTGAGTGGCGAGCAATAGTGCTATTCACACCCGTAGCCTCAGGGTGCAAATCTACACCGCCGGCAACCTCGGTTGACGATTCTCCGAGCCAACCACATGTTTGCATTATGCCGCAATATATTTTTATGAAGTCAATCTTTGGCAATTCAACAGCTTTGCCTTCGCCGTCTACTGCCCAGTCAATTTTAAATCCGGGGTCAGAATCATTCGGACGGTTATCAACATAGCCCCAATCATAGCAATTTAACACCCAATATTGAGCACCGTTTTGCCCTTGATTCTCCCCATTTTTAGGCACACGTGTGCCGTTGAACGTGAGTGTTGCATCTGAGCACCACTCAGGCCAATATGATTGAGAGTGAAAGCTATTGCGCTCAACATATCCGGTTGGTTCATCCGGGTCATTTGAAGTCCATGCTATGTCAGTCAATCCATCAGGCTTGGTGTATGTCACTTGATAATTTTTCAGCGACTCACCGTAAGCACTTCCGGCAAGTTCATACCAAGTGTCGTTTGCTATGCCATCACCGTTTTCATCAACAGAAACCATCACTATGCCCGGCTCACTGTTGCCTCCGGTTGTGCTTCCGCTGGCAAGAAAGGCATTGCCATAAATTTTAAAATCGTATTCACCCTTCACGTTCACAACCGGATGGTCAAAGCCAACCACCACATAGCCTCCGTATGCGCCGAGGCTAATCATGCCGGGACGGTCATCACCGCACAATTGCTCTTCAACTTTAGCAATCATATCGGCATGTGTATCTCCGTCTTCGTATGCCGGAAGGGTATTCACAAATTGTCCCGGGGCGGGGAGAAAGTCATAAACTTTATATAAGTACGGCGAATTTGCTGTAGCATTAATGCCACATAGCACCGTTAAACAGCTAGCATATAAACAAGTTTTTTTCATTTCAAAGTGTCAATAAGTTTTTGGTTACCAACCATCCAAAGTATATCACCTACGGCAAAAATCATGTCGGGGTCTTGATCTGTATACTCATCATTGCGCTGCACGGCTAAAAGCAATGCATCATAATAGTCACGCAGATGCGAATTACGAGGTGATTTTCCTACAAGCGGTGAAGTTGCTGTCAGCATAATTCCTTTAAGTTTAAAGTCTGCTATCGGTTCGTCAACTTCTAGCTCACGTTCTTTTTCAACTATGGGCAGTATAGTCTCAATTTGCTCTTCGGTGCCAACTATACCGATAACATCACCGGGAAATATGCGAGCTTCACCACCGGGCACGGCAATAGTGCGTTGCGATCTTTGTATGCTGACTATATTCACACCATATTTTGTGCGCACATTTGAGTTTTGCAATCGTTCGCCTATAAATTCACAACCGGTGCCAACGGTCATATATGCCAAGTGTAAGTCGTGCACAAGGTTATTTTTCTTACCTGAGCGACGCAAGTCGCGCTCATTGAGGTTATCGAGAAATCGGCTTTCTATGCTAGCCATTTGTTTGCGCACTCTCCGCGAGAAAAGCAAGAGCACCAGCAACACTGCGGCTATAACAATAGAAACGCCCCAGCGCAGTGAGTAAGATTGATATATGGCATAGAGCATAAACGACAGCGTAATCAAAAAATTAATTATTGATGATACAACTACCGCTATATTAATTTCCGGTTGATCTTTGGTTCGCTTCATTGACAGCACGCGCACAAACGGCAACAGCATTGCCACCAAAAACGGCGACATCACACCCAATGTGATTGTCAACGACACTGCATTTCCCCACTCGGGCATCATTTCCATAATAGTCGGGCGAATGTAGGTCGTTGATATTATCAATATTGCTATCAGCACAATAGAGTACAATAACGTGCGGCCTCCATATCGCTTCGCCGCTTTTTGCCATATATTGTCGTGCGCTTGTTCAATTGATGCCTCGTCTTGATAGCGGTCAATGAGGAAGCGCAATCGCTGAGGCAAATGGCGCTCAACAAATTCATAAAACGGGGTTGAAAGTTTGATGAAATATGGTGTGGTGAATGTTGTGAGCACCGACACAGCCACAACTATAGGATAGATGTTTGATTCAAGCACGCCGAGGCTCATGCCAAGCGTGGCGATAATGAAAGCAAATTCACCTATTTGTGTGAGTGAGAATCCTGATTGTATAGCCACTTTGAGCGTTTGTCCGGTGACAATCATACCAAACGAGCCGAAGACAATCATACCCACAATCACTGTGCACGATAGCAACAATATTGCCGGCCAATATTCGCCAACAATTGACGGCTGCACCATCATACCAACCGAGATAAAGAACACGGCACCGAACAAGTCTTTCACCGGTGTCACCACATGCTCTATACGTTCTGCATAACTGGTGCCGGCTAGTATTGAGCCCATCACAAATGCGCCCAACGCAAGTGAAAATCCGCAATACACTGAGAAGACCGCCATGCCCAGGCACAAGCCCATCGACACAATGAGCAGTGTCTCTTGGTTGAGGAAACGTCGGCAGCGATTGAAGGCTGATGGCAACATATATATGCCAACCAAAAACCATATCACAAGGAAGAATATGAGTTTTGCCACACTAAATAGCAATTCGCTGCCGCCTACACCGTTACTTGTGGCTATTGACGATAGTATCACCATCATCAACACGGCAAATAAATCTTCAACTATGAGCACGGCAAGCACCAGCGAGGCAAACTTTTTCTGCCTAAGTCCCAAATCATTAAAAGCTTTAATAATGATTGTGGTTGACGACATAGAAAGCATGCCACCCAAAAAGAGGCTGTTTATAGTGGTGAATCCCATAACATGGCCTATGCAAAAGCCAACGCCCATCATGCCAACAACAATTATCAACGCTGTTACAACTGCTGACGCACCGGTATTCACCAGTTTTTTAAAGCTAAATTCCAATCCTAAAGAGAACAACAGTACCACAATACCTATCTGCGCCCAGAAGTCTATGTTTTCTTCTGAAGTGACAGAGTGTATGTATGAAAAGTGCGGACTAGCCAAAAATCCGGCTACAATATATCCTAGCACAACAGGCTGCTTTATCCACTTAAAAAACACTGTTACAAATGCGCCAAGTAGCAATATAAAAGCAAGGTCTGAAATTAAGCTTTCTACGTTCATATAGTTAATTGAGTGGCTAGTGTTATTGATTTGGTTGGATAGATGGTGCGCAAATCTTTGAAGAGGTGCAAATAGTTCACATCTTCTCGCGCTAATACTGTGAGGTTGAGGTGTGTTGAATTTTCAACATAGTCATGCTCCACATAATAGTGTGTGAGTGAAACATGTTTTTCTTTGAGCATGCTTTCATAAGGAGCTATATCGTCAACTATAACCTTGATGTGCATGCGTATAACACGCGACTCGGAGCCGAGGGTCACTCTATGCTCTATGCGCTCAAGTTGTACCAGTATGAAATAAATCAAAAACGTTGCAATTATCGAAATCACATACATTCCGGCTCCAACAGCCATACCTATAGCTGCGACCATCCAAATACCGGCAGCGGTGGTTAATCCGCGCACCGAACCTTTCATTTGTATTATAGCTCCGGCGCCCAAGAAACCGATGCCGCTAACCACTTGTGCTGCTATACGTGTTGCATCGCCTCGCAAGTAAGAGAATTGTTGCGGCACGTACACTGAAAGTATCATTGACAGAGCCGCGCCCATTGCTATGAGAGAGAATGTGCGCACACCGGCACTTTGTCCTCGTTTTTTGCGCTCATACCCAACCAGAGCGCCAAGCAACAAGCTCAGCATCAGCTTATAAACTGACGAAATGGCATTTATATCATCGGCATTAATAGCCTGAAGCACATAGTTTAAGGTTTGCATAAGAATGAAAGGTTTTTAGTCAAATCAAGCTAATCATCTCTTTTTCTGAGATTGATTAGCTTGATTAGTTATGTTTTTATTATTTAAGAGAGAATTGACGTGATGTCAAACGATAGTTGTCAGCAAAAAGTTCAACTGTGTATGTTCCGGGGTTAAGAGCGGTGCGCACATCGTAGTAGATGTGAATACCTGCAACTTCTTCGCCGCCATATTCCACTGTCTTTTTAGCCGAACAACTAACAGCTCCGCCTTCGAAACTAAATGAGCCGCCTCCATCAAGAAGTTGACCTTCGGGAGTGGTGATGCGCATATAAATAGTTTTCTCGCCAACAGGAGTTGAGTTATTTTGCGGTATAGTAAATGTAACCATCAACTGTTTTGCCTTTTGCACTTTTTTCTCTGCTTTACCCTTTGAGTTGAGGGCTGAAAGGCTTACGCCGGTCACATTTAATTTTTCGGCCAAAGTCATGCGTTTTGATAACTGCTCGTTTTGGCGTGATGTTTCTTGCACTTGCGATGACAGACGTTGGTTTTGGTCTTTTATTTCTGCATTTTCAGAGCGAAGAGCTTCGTTTTCTTTATTCAAACGGTCAATCTCTTCGATGTAGTGTTTGAGTAGAGCGCGCAAGGTTTTGATTTGACCGCGAAGATCTTCAAGCTCTTTTGCACTTTTTGTCTTTGTATTTTTGAGCTCACGTTGCAGCTTTTCTACTTCTAGGCGAGCAGCTTCATACTTTTCGGTAAGGCGCATCTTAACCGAGTCAGAAACAATCATCTGACGCGGATTTTCTATGTTTGAAAATTCTTGTTCGAGACCTTCAAACTCACTGTTAGCAAGATCTTGCTGCAATGATAATTCGGCGGCTTCGCGTGCTGTTTTCTCCGCCTCAACTGCTTCTTTATTCGCTGCTGTTGAGATGGCAAACCATACACCAAGACCAATAATTATGACTAATAGAGCCGCAATCACGGCTAACATAATGCGTTTACTGTTGTCCGGGCGTTGTCCGCCCATGTTATCGTCATTGAAATTGTGATTTTCGTTGGTCATAACAAGCTTATAATTAAAATTCGTGCACAAAAATACAAATAAAATACAAAATAAAAGCGATATTTCTTAACTTTGTGGCATGAAATCGAAAGTTCTAAACATAAAAGTAATAATTCCGGCTATTTTTGCCATAGTTTTATTTGCTATCGGTCTATCTGCTTACAACGCTGCTTTCAAAAAATATGCTGCCGACGAGCCTAAGCGCTTTTACATCCCTGCTCATGCTTCTGACAATGACATCAAAGACACGCTTTGCTCTGCCTTGGGCGATGATTACGGTAACGCCGTTTTCAAATTTTGGTCTTTACGCTCGGGTGAACCGGAAAAAGCTTACGGCTCGTACGTGATTGAGCCCGGCGACCGCGCTTGGTCGGTTTGCAATCGCCTTCACACCGGACGTCAAACACCTGTTAAAGTGACTTTTAACAACGTGCGCCTTCTCTCTGAGTTAGCTGAACGCGTTAGCAAAAACATGGAGTGGAACGCTGATAAATTTATGACCTGCATTGACAGTGTGCTTCCGGCTCGAGGTTACAATTCAAGCGCTGAATATATTGCTGCATTTGTGCCCGACACTTACGAATTTTACTGGAACGATAGCCCCACAAAAATCATAAATTCACTTGCCGACGAGCGCGATAAATTTTGGACTGACGCACGTCGTGCCAAAGCTAAAGAGATGGGGCTAAGCCCGGTTGAAATTGCCACAATAGCTTCTATTGCCGAAGAAGAAACCGGCAAAGCCGATGAGCGCGGCAAGGTAGCTCGTCTATATCTCAACAGATTGAAAATCAACATGAAGCTACAAGCCGACCCAACAGTGAAATTTGCCATAGGCGATTTCTCTCTGCGTCGCATCACCGGAGCACACACAAAAACACAATCACCATACAACACTTACGCCGTAAACGGTTTGCCACCGGGCCCGATACGTCTTGTTGAGCGTGCCACCCTCGATGCCGTTCTTAACGCTCCTGAGCATGACTACCTGTACATGTGCGCCAGCCCTAAATTCAACGGCTATCACGATTTTGCTCGCGACTATAGCACTCACATGGAGAATGCTCACGCTTACCAAGCCGAGCTCAATCGCCGCAACATCCATTAATGCAAAAAGTTGGCATATTTGTCTTTTTTATTATATGAGATATCAATAGTTTCATAAAAAATAGCTAACTTTGAAGTTTAAATCAGACAACTATTCAAACTGATGAAAATCAGCAACAAAATAAAAGCTTGTAGATATATAACTCTGATGGTTGCAACGTGCATGTTGCATGCTTGTTCCAGCGATGAAAATACGATAGCCACACAACAAGGCTATCTTTCTTTGTCTACAAATATCAACGGTTCATTCACGATGAGCGACGGGTCTACATACTCGCTGCCCGAGTCGCAAGTGCCCGATTTTGCAGACTTTTCTCTCACGCTCTCGCTTGGCGACCAATATAGTCACACTTGGCCTTCAATCACATCTTTCCCTGAAAATGAAAGCTATTCAATAGGTCAATACACCATTCTGATGGCTGCCGATTCAAAAAATGACGGCCCGGCTTTTGGGGGTGAACAAAGCATAAATATAAACGCTGCTCAACGCACAATTGCAGCAATAGAATGTACTCCGTCAGATGCACTATTGTCTTTTAATCTGCAAAATAGTTCAAGCTCATACTCTCTCAACAACATAACCGTGCACAGCGATGGTGCTAGATATGCCGACCCCATTTCTAACGGCAACGTATTTATAGTGCCCGGCGAAATGCATCTATATGCACAACTTTCAGATGCTCAACAACGCTCAATTCGCGTTGCTATGCCATATATCACCTCTATCGAGGCTGCTCACGGCGAAGCTATCAACGTGAATCTCAGCGGCAATAGCATCAATTTTTCATCACCGAAAAAAAACATTTCATACTCCATTGACAGCTCAATCTTCGACTTGTCGGCGCCATCTATAACCCCCGTAGGGTTTGAGCCCGGCGTGGAAGTTAAAGCAACCGAAGGCTTGACTCTCAGCAGTGCCGTGAAGATGTTGGCTAATTCCAATCGCGAAATAGCAAAGGCTTATCTAACCGTTGAATCTCCGATTCTCAACATTGTTGGTGCTCCTTCAGAGCTTGACTTGATGAAACTTTCTGCCAACGACAACAGCTATCTTGCCGGGGTAGGCCTAAAATTCTCAATCGCTGACGACAAGAAAAGCATCAACATTGACTACACCAACTTGCTTGAGAACATGGCATCATACACTTCTGCTCTTTCTCACTTCACTCTCATGATTGAAGACGCTGCCGGTGTATGCTCCGAGCCGCTGACTCTTGATGTGAACACTCAAGTTATGTCTCTAAATCTTGAAAGCGTGAGCGGCGCTACCATCGGTGAAAACAAGGCTACAATGCAAATTAACGCTTCAGGTCAAGACATGGAGCAGCCCGACTTCAAAATATACACTGTCAACACCGACGGTGAGCAAGTTGAATGTCCTATCACCGGATGGAAACAAGTCAGCAAAACAAGCGTGGAAGTTGAATTCACAGTACCCGAAGGTGATACTGACCTCAACGTTGACGTATATTATCTTGACCTCAAACGCTTCTCAGCAACAGTTAAACGCCTGTCGCCAAAATTCTCTTTTGAAATTGACGCTTTTGCCACAAACGCCGTTGTTCGTTTTAATGCCGACAACGAAGATATTGACAAAGCATTGACTAAATACGGCAAAGTCACAATCAACGGCTCTCCGGTTGTGATTAGCGAACGATATGAAAATCTTCATGCCGTGCTCGTTAGCAATCTCCAACCGGCAAAGCAATACACCGCAGGCGTCTACGTTGCTAACGGCGAAAGCCAAACTATGAAGTTTACCACCGAATCTGACGAACAAATACCCGAAGGCGACTTCGAAGATTGGGAACAACTCATCAATTACAAGCAACTTCCTCAAGGCGGCAAATACTCTTCAACCGAGCTGTCGATTGTTAACCGACAAAACTACGTTGACATCGACGTGAAGTGGCCTAAAAAATACTGGGCATCAATCAATGCCAAGACTTTCAACAAACAATCAACACGCCACAACTCTTGGTACATGCAGCCGTCATCGGTAATAATATACGAGCCGCAAAGCGGATACAAAGCCATCTGCATCACTAGCGTTGGCTGGGACCACGATGGCGAGGCTATTGCCGACTATGTGCAAAAACACGGCGAATCATTGCCATACAGCAACGTGGTGCCAAAGGTTTCTCACCGCTCTGCCGGTCGTCTTTTCTTAGGTTCATACTCCTACAACAACACCACCGGAACAGAGACATTTAATGAAGGATACGCTTTCACATCGCGTCCGTCGTCGCTCAACGGTTTCTACAAATACACTCCCGACGAAACAAATCAATCTGACCGCGGTTACGTTGAAATTGAAATCATCAACATCACCAACGGCACAGAAACAGTCATAGCTTCTGGTAGAGCCGAGCTACAATCAACCACCGACTACAAGGCATTTAACGTGCCTTTGACATACAAATATTACAATCTCAAAGCATCACGCCTCAAAATCATGTTTGCCTCTACAACAGCTACAGGCACTCAAGACTATGAGGACTCTCACGTGCCGGTGACTGCCCACCCCGAAAAAGGAGTGTTGAGCGGCAGCTCTTTGTGGATTGACAATCTCTCTTTCACGTACTAATCCTAACACAAAACACATGCAACATCAAAAACAAAAAATAGCGAAAACACTGAAACATCTGTTTTGCCTTATACTTGTATTTGCTACATGTGGGCATGCTTACGCTCAAAAACAATTTGAGCGCGAAATAGAACAAATCTCTTTTGTGCCTAAGGGACAATGGATCACTGGTGTGAGTGTCAGCTATTCGCAGTCGTCGCAAGACAACTACCAATTCCTTGTGGTTGAAGATCTCAACGGCGACACTTACTCTTTCAAAGTCAGCCCGATGCTAATGTACGCATTCCAAGACAATATGGCTGCCGGCGGTCGTTTCGCTTATTCGCGTCAACGCACACGCCTCGACAATGCATCTATAGTGCTCGACTCTGAGACTTCATACGATGTTGACCACTTATATGTGATTAGCCACAACTACTATGGCATGGCTGCTTACCGATACTACATGAGCCTTGGCAACAACACACGTTTCGGCATGTTTGCCGAAGCTCAATTGCAAATTGGCGGCGGCCAATCAAAAATCGAAAACGGCTCTGATTTTGACTTAACCGGCACATTCGAACGTAACTTTTCTTTCGACGTTGGCCTAGCCCCGGGATTAGTCATGTTTCTCAACAACTACTCAGCCTTAGAGGTCAATGTTGGTGTGCTCGGATACAACTATCAGCACACTCGCTCTGTTACCGACCAAATTTATGTTGCAAACCGAAACTTGAAGTCTGCAAACTTCAGAATTAACCTATTCTCCATCACTTTTGGTTGCACATTCTACATTTAATCACCGCACACAAACATGAAGCATACAATAGCAAACATATTAAAGATAGCAATGTTGGTGGCAGTGATGATTGCAGCCTCAACTGAAGCAACGGCACAACTCATTGTGCGCAAAGACTCGGTTGCCATTGCGCGTCGTGCCGAGTTAGAAAAAGAAAAAGTGATTGTTGGCGAAGACACTGTGAGCGTCATCTTGCCGGAACGCAATTTCGGTAGATACGACCGCGGTCTATACAACTATCTATTCATACCCAAAGGCAAATGGGCTATCGGGTTAACAGCCAGCTACGGCGAGCTTACTACCGAAGACAGCCAACTCCTCTCAATTCTAACCGACCTCGATTTCTCCGGAAAAATATACTCAATCAACCCAACCATCAGCTATTTCATACGCCACAACCAATCTATCGGTCTCAAGCTGACATACTCTCGCGGCGTTGCTGATTTGGCTAGCTTTTCCGTGGATTTCGACGACGATTTAAACTTCTCAATACACGACGTCAGCTACTACTCCGAAAGCTACGCCATGGGCACATTCTATAGAAACTACGTAGGTCTTGGCTCTCAACGCAGATTTGGTGTGTTCAATGAAGTTAGCCTAATGTTTCAAACCGGTAGCTCGCGTTTCAAACGTCTGTTTAACGACGAACCTCGCGACACTCGCACCACAATCACCCAAGGCTCTCTCAACTTTAGCCCCGGTTTAGCTGTTTTTCTACAACAGAATGCGGCATTTAACGTGTCGTTTGGTGTGTTCGGTCTGAAGGTGCGACACGAGGCTCAAACCACAAACGGCGCCGACGAAGGTTCTCGCACCACTAGCGGTGCTAACTTTAAATTCAACATCTTCAACATCAATTTCGGCTTGTTAGTCGTTATATAATTATAGATAAAGATGAAACATAACGCAAAACACATATACAAGCTACTTAGCGCTTTGCTGTTGACCTTGATGGCAACGGTCACATCGTGCATTGATAACGATGTGCCCTACCCTCACATTCAAGCCAACATCATCTCTATCGAAGCCGAAGGTCAAAGTCGCGCTGCCGCTATTGACAGCGTCAATTGCACAGTGACTTTTTATTTCCCCGAAAATGTTGATATCTACAATGTAAACATCAGCAACTACTCAGTTTCAAGCAACACCGAAGTGGTTGACGATGCTTTATCTCAACCACTCGACCTTTCTGAAACAGCCACTATTACACTTCACAACTACTACGATTGGAAGTGGCAATTTTCAGCCGTGCAAAGCATCGAACGATATTTCACCGTTGAAGGCCAAATCGGCTCAAGCGTAATTGATATACCCGCGCGTCGCGTAATCACATACGTCAACGAAAACATGGATCTCAACAACCTCAAAGTTGAAACATGCAAACTCGGCCCCGAAGGTTGCACTCAATCACCCGACCTCGCCGGCCGCACCGTTGACTTCAGCCACTCTGTGCAAGTTGTGGTATCAAACCACGGTCGCCGCGAAATTTGGACCATCTACATCGAAAAAACCGAAGCTAAAGTAACTACCTCAAGCGTTGATGCTTGGACTAACGTTGCCTGGGTTTACGGTGAAGCTGAAGCAGGCGCTGAAAACACCATACAATATCGCAAAAAAGGCGAAACCGAATGGACCACCGTGCCCGACTCTTGGCTCACTCACAACGGCGGTAGCTTCTACGCTCGTCTGATTCACCTCGACGCTGCTACCACATACGAAGCGCGTGCTGTGAGCGGCGATGAAACAGGTGCTTCTATCGAATTCACCACCGGTTTAGCTACGCAAGTTTCAAATAGCGGATTCGATGACTGGTGGCTCGACGGCAAAGTGTGGTGCCCTTGGGCTCAAAACGGCGAACAATGGTGGGACACCGGTAATAAAGGTGCCACAACCCTTGGTGCCAGCAACTCGCAGCCAACTACCGACACTCACAACGGCACCGGTCAAGCCGCGCTCCTTGAGACAAAATTCATTGGCATCGGCTCTGTTGGCAAACTTGCTGCCGGAAACATTTTCGTCGGCAGCTACGTAGCCACCGACGGCACAAACGGCATTCTCAGTTTCGGTCACGCTTTCACTCAACGCCCAACTCGCGTGCGTGGATATCTGAAATACACCACCGCGCCCATCAACTACATTGCCAGCGGCTTCGAAAGCTATAAAGACCAACCCGACACGTGCATAGTTTGGTGTGCCCTCATCGACCAAGACACGCCCTTCGAAATCCGCACTCGTCCTACCAACCGGCAACTCTTTGACGCCAACGGCTCTTACGTCGTTGGATACGGCAAAGTGGAGTACGGACACAACGTTGACAACTACACTCAATTCGAATTCACTATAGACTACAAATCCACGAGCCGCGTGCCCAAATACATACTGCTCACTGCCTCAGCCAGCAAATACGGCGACTACTTTGTGGGCGGCAGCGGCGCTGTGCTCTATCTCGATGATATCGAACTTTTATACGATTATTAAACATAAACATTAAGCAACAATGAGCAACAATCGTTATGACTTGCGAGGCGTTTCTGCATCAAAAGATGATGTTCACAACGCAATCAAAAATGTTGACAAAGGCTTATACCCAAAAGCTTTTTGTAAAATCATCCCCGACATCCTGGGCGGCGACCCCGACTGGTGCAACATCATGCACGCCGACGGCGCCGGCACAAAGTCGTCTCTTGCCTACATTTATTGGAAGGAAACAGGCGACTTAAGCGTCTGGAAAGGCATTGCTCAAGATGCTTTAATTATGAATATTGACGACCTGCTTTGCGTTGGCGCCACCGACAACATTTTGGTGTCTTCAACAATCGGTCGTAACAAAATGCTTGTGCCCGGTGAAGTCATCTCTGCTATCATCAACGGCACCGAAGAACTTCTTGCTCAGCTCCGCGAGCAAGGCGTGGGTGTTTACAGCACTGGCGGCGAAACTGCCGATGTTGGCGACCTCGTGCGCACAATCATAGTTGACTCTACTGTCACATGCCGCATGCCACGTGCCAACGTGGTTAACAACGCAAACATCGCTGCCGGCGACGTGATTGTTGGCCTCGCTTCATACGGCAAAGCTGCATACGAAACCGAATACAACGGCGGCATGGGCAGCAACGGATTGACCAGCGCTCGACACGACGTATTCGCTAAAAAATATGCACAGCTCTATCCCGAAAGCTACGACGCTGCCGTGCCTCAAGAACTCGTTTACTCAGGCTCACGTAACCTCGACGACGAAGTTGAAGGATCTCCCATCAACGCCGGCAAACTCGTGCTCTCTCCCACTCGCACCTATGCTCCCGTCATCAAAGCATTGCTTGAAAAGATGCGCAGCAAAGTGCATGGCATGGTGCACTGCTCAGGTGGCGCACAAACAAAAGTGCTTCACTTCGTAACCGACAAACACGTCATCAAAGACAACCTTTTCCCAGTGCCCCCATTGTTTGCTATGATTGCTAAAGAAAGCGGCACTGATTGGAAGGAAATGTACAAAGTATTCAACATGGGTCACCGCATGGAGATTTATCTCGCTCCCGAAGATGCTCAAGCTGTCATTGACCTCGCTCAGTCATTTGGCATTGACGCTAAAATCATTGGTCGCGTTGAAGAATCTACTACCGGCAACCACCTCACAATCAATTCTGAATTCGGCGTATTCGAATACTAATCAACGAATATGAAAAGCCGCGCAACAACTCTTTTAGCGGCAGGCGTGATGCTATCCGGCTTATATGCCTGCGGAAGTGGTCAATCTGCTGACCACGATGCTGACAGTGTGCTCGTTGCGCGGCTTCCCGATACTCTCAGAGTGGCAACTCTCTACAGCCCTACGTCATATTTCATATACCGTGAAGAGCAAATGGGATATGACTACTCTCTCGTCACCGACTTCACTCGCGAAAAAGGCTTAGTGCTCGACTTGCAAGTTGCATCAAGCTTGGAGTCTGCCGTGCAAATGCTCGATTCTGGACTAGTTGACATCGTTGCCTACGAGGTGCCTGTCACCGCGCAATACAATAAAAACGTGGTCTACTGCGGCCCCGAAAGCCAAACCAGCCAAGTTCTCGTGCAACCCAGAGCCGAAGAACGAATAAACGACGTCACCGAACTTGTTGGTCGCGACGTCTACGTGGAGAAAAACTCCAAATATCAACAACGCCTGCAAAACCTTAGCAACGAACTCGGCGGCGGCATAAACATACATGCTGTTGACCGCGACACACTCATCACCGAGGACTTGCTCGAAATGGTCTCTAAAGGCGAAATCCCCCTCACTGTTGTTGATAGCGACATCGCTCGTCTCAACAAAACCTACTACCCACAACTCGACATCACTCTCGAACTGAGTTTCAAACAACGCTCGCAGTGGGCTGTAGCGCCAAACAAAGCTTGGCTTGCCGACACCATCAACGCTTGGTTCGACGGCGAGCAACACCGCCAAAGCCAAGACATGCTCTACAAACGCTACTTCGAGCTCAGCAAAGTGGCGCCGGCAGCCATCAATATTGACTTGTCAAAAGGCCATATCTCGCCATACGACAACCTGTTTAAGAAATATGCCAAAGAGCTCAACTGGGATTGGCGTCTTCTCGCTGCCCAGGCTTTTGTTGAAAGCCGTTTCGACAGCTCGGTAGTGTCGTGGGTTGGCGCTAAAGGCATCATGCAAATAATGCCTGGCACCGCACGCGCAAACGGCGTTGACCCTGACGCTTTGATAAACCCCGAAACGTCAATCAAAGTGGCGGTGAAAGTCTTGCAATCGCTCGACCGCCTTTTCAAACCACACGTCGCCGACAACAAACAACGCCAAAAATTTGTCATCGCCGCCTACAATTCTGGCGGAGCACACATACTCGATGCCATAGCCTTAGCTAAAAAATACGGCCGCAATCCGGCTGTTTGGACCGCAAACGTTGAAGGCGCACTGCTGCTCAAAGCAAATGCCGAGTACTACAACGACCCCGTCTGCAAATACGGATATTTCCGCGGCCGTCAAACTGTTGAATACGTGAACCAAGTAATGGCATTTTACCAACGTTGCACAAAACAAATCAAACCATAACAACGTTACTTCAAAAACATAAACCTATATACACAATTTAAACAACCTCTCTTATGAAAAAGAAATTTTTAACCGTAGCACTCATCTGTGCACTCCTCGGCTCTACAACGCTTACTTCGTGCATTGGCTCTTTCCAACTCACCAGCAAACTCTTGAATTGGAACAAAACAATTGGCGACACATTCGTTAACGAATTGGTATTCATCGCCTTCTGGATTCTCCCTGTTTATGAAGTTTCTGGCCTTGCCGACTTAATCGTGCTCAACTCAATCGAATTTTGGAGCGGCTCAAACCCCGTAGCCAAAGGCACCAAAGTTATCGACACTAAAGATGGCCGCATGCTCGTTAAATGCGACGGCAAAGGCTACACTATCAAAAACGAAACCGATGGCACTTCTATCCGCCTCGACTTCGACGCTGACAGCCAAGAATGGTCAACCATGATTGACGGCGAGCGCGTTGTTTTCCTCGGTTTTGTTGACGACACTCACGTGAAAGTGCCCGGCATCAAAGGCGACATGCAAACAATCGAGCTTTCTCAATCTGGCGTGTATGCTTACCAACAACAAGTGCTTGGTAGCAACTACGCTATGAAATAACGACTAAAATTCAACTCTCTAAAAGAAATATCTATCGTGCAATCACATCAATTCACCGGTCTAACCGATGCCGAGGTTGCTAAAAGCCGCCTTGAGCACGGTGAAAACATACTCACTCCACCTGCCAAAGACCCCATGTGGCTTCAGTTTTTGCGTAAATTTAAAGACCCTCTAATCTTGATTCTTCTCGTGGCGGGGGTGCTCTCTGTGGGCATATCGCTCTACGAGTTTTACGCTCTTGGGCAAGGTGTGCAAGTGTTTTTTGAGCCTGTAGGCATCTTTGTTGCCATACTCCTGGCTACCGGATTGGGCTTTTACTTCGAAGCCAAAGCCGACAAAGAGTTTGAAGTGCTCAACCGCGTGAACGATGACGAGCCCGTGCAAGTGTTGCGCAACGGCACCGCCACCGAAGTGCCTAAACGCGACGTTGTGGTTGGCGATATTGTTTTCTTAAACACCGGTAATGAGGTCCCCGCCGACGGCACTCTGCTTGAAGCGGTGACCCTCAGTATCGATGAATCTACACTCACCGGCGAACCAATCTGCAGCAAAACCACAGACCCTGAGCAGTTCGACAAAGAAGCAACTTTTGCCTCAAACGTGGCTCTGCGCGGCACTAAAGTGATGGAAGGTCACGGCGTCATGAAAGTCACAGCCGTGGGCGATGCCACCGAAAACGGTCACGTCTACACCGCCTCTCAGATTGACGACAACGTGAAAACTCCGCTCGATGAGCAGTTCGACCGCCTCGGCTCAATGATTACACGCATAAGCTACGCTTGCGCCGCTCTCATTCTCATTGGCAGAGTGTTCTTGTATCTGCACACTCAGCCAGCGTTTGACTGGGTTAGCTTCGGCTCATACATGCTGCAAACTTTCATGATTGTTGTTGCGTTGATAGTTGTCTCTGTGCCCGAAGGTTTGCCTATGGCTGTTACGCTCAGCCTCGCTTACTCTATGCGCCGCATGCTCAAAACTAACAACCTTGTGCGCAAAATGCACGCTTGCGAAACCATGGGCGCAACTACTGTGATATGCACCGACAAAACCGGCACTCTCACTCAAAACTGCATGCAAGTGCACAAAGCCGACTTCTACACGGCTCAAAGCATTCGCCCTCACATTGCGCAAGGCATAGCCGTTAACTCAACCGCCCAGCTCGACCGCTCTCAAGCCGATAAGCCAAAAGTGCTTGGCAACCCCACCGAAGGCGCTCTGCTCTTGTGGCTCGACTCTCAAGGCATTGACTACATCTCTGTAAAAGAGCAATTTGAAACCGTAGCCGAGCTCCCATTCACCACCGAGCGAAAATACATGGCTACTGTGGTGCGCGAAAAAATCGACGGCAAGCTATTCCTATACGTGAAAGGCGCGCCTGAAATAATCATGAATCTTTGCTCTGTGATGCCTGTTGGGCTCACTCGCGACGTGATTGATAAGCAGCTACTTGAATATCAATCACAAGCAATGCGCACTCTTGGCTTTGGTTTTGCCGAAGTTAAAGAAGGTACAACTGTCATTGCCGACAACAAAGTGTGCGCCGACAACATCACATTCCTCGGCATTGTCGCCATCAGCGACCCCGTGCGCGCTGAAGTGCCCGAAGCCGTGGCTAAAGTCAACGCTGCCGGCATTGACGTGAAAATTGTGACCGGCGACACCCCCGGCACCGCTAAAGAAATTGGCCGCCAAATCGGTCTTTGGAACGACAATACTGACAACGACCGCAACATCACCACCGGTGTTGATGTCGCTGCTATGTCTAACGAAGAACTCACTGAGCGCGTGGGCGACCTCAAAATTATTGCACGCGCACGTCCTATCGACAAAAAACGCCTCGTCGAAGCTCTGCAAGCCCGCGGCGAAGTTGTTGCTGTGACCGGCGACGGCACAAACGATGCTCCCGCACTAAAAGCTGCACAAGTTGGTTTGTCTATGGGCGATGGCACTGCCGTTGCCAAAGAAGCCAGCGACATCACAATCATTGACAACTCTTTTGCTTCCATCGGCCGCGCCGTGATGTGGGGACGCTCACTATACCGCAACATTCAGCGCTTCATCATGTTCCAAATGACCGTGAACGTTGTGGCAAGCCTCATAGTGCTCATTGGCGCATTCCTCGGCATGCAATCACCGTTAACCGTGACACAAATGCTCTGGGTTAACCTCATCATGGACACTTTCGCCGCTATGGCTCTAGCCTCGCTCCCGCCAACACCATCTGTGATGCTTGAAAAACCACGCTCGCGCAGCTCATTTATCATCAGCCACCCAATGTGGCAGCACATACTCGGAGTGGGCTTAACATTCTTCGTTGTGCTTCTCGCTCTGCTGCTATACCTCGAAAATTTCAACGTCACCTCGCTCTCATCATTCTTCAGCGCAGCACCAAACCACGATGTTTTGAGCTTGACCCCTTACGAGCTAACTATATTCTTCTCTGTCTTCGTTTTCCTTCAATTCTGGAACCTCTTCAACGCTCGCGCTTTCGCTACCGGACGCTCTGCTCTGCACATGGAAGATTGCGGCGAATTCATGCTGGTGCTCATTATGATACTTGTAGGACAAATACTGATTGTTGAACTCGGAGGTGTTCTCTTCAACGTTGTGTCAATCAGCTTCACCGACTGGCTGATAATAATCATCGGCACATCGCCTGTGCTCCTTCTCGGCGAGCTGCAACGCGCACTCCACAAATAACCGTTCACGTCTTTATCTGCAAAAATGGTAAATATCAACGCAATTTTGTAAACCGTCATTACGCAAATTTTCGCTATCTTTGCACGTAAAATGGAATACAAATAAAAAGACTAAAGATATGAACCTGAACGAACTACATTCTCCGGCTGACATCAAAAAATTGTCTGTCAGCCAACTTAATGTGCTCGCTTCTCAACTGCGTGAAGCTTTGCTCGAAAAACTTAGTCATCACGGCGGACACGTTGGCCCAAACCTCGGCATGGTTGAAGCTACCATAGCCCTTCACTTCGTGTTCAACTCGCCTACAGACAAAATCGTTTACGACGTTTCGCACCAATCATACGTTCACAAAATGCTCACCGGCCGCATTGACGCTTTCATCAATCCCGACCGATATGACGAAGTGAGCGGTTATTCCGAACCCGGTGAAAGCGAACACGACCACTTCATCATCGGCCACACTTCAACTTCTGTAAGCTTAGCTGGCGGTCTCGCTTACGGACGCGACCTAAAAGGCGGTAAAGAAAACGTTATCGCGGTGATTGGCGACGGCTCATTGAGCGGCGGCGAAGCTCTCGAAGGTCTTGACTTTGCCGGCACCATGCACAGCAATCTGATCATCATTGTCAACGACAACGAAATGTCGATAGCCGAAAACCACGGCGGACTCTACGACAACCTTCAACTCTTGCGCGAAACCAACGGCAAGGCCGAAAACAATCTCTTCCGCGCTATGGGTCTTGACTACCGCTATGTGGCTGAGGGCAACAACATTGAGGCTCTGATAAAAGCATTCAGCGAAGTGAAAGATATAAACCATCCGGTGGTTGTTCACATAAGCACCGAGAAAGGTAAAGGCTATGCCCCCGCTGAGATTAACAAGGAGCAATATCACTACAGCGGCCCGTTTGACCTCGCAACCGGTAATGCTATCGGCGATGGTGGCGAAGACTACGGCGACATCTTCGCTCAGCACATGCTTAGTCGCATGAAGGCTGACAGCAAAACCACTGTCATCACTGCCGGAACTCCGGGCGTTGTTGGCTTCTATCCCGACCGCCGCAAAGCTGCCGGACGTCAATTCATCGACGTTGGCATCGCCGAACAAGAAGCTGTGGCTCTCGCCTCAGGCTTAGCCAAAGCCGGAACACGTCCATGCTTCGGAGTGGTTAGCTCATTCATACAGCGCGCATACGACCAGATGGCGCAAGATGTTGCCGTCAACGGCTCTCCAGTGGTGCTATCAATATTTTATGCCACAATTCTCGGCATGAACGATGTTACTCACCTTGGTTGGTACGACATCGCACTTATTTCAAACATACCCGGATGGATCTACCTGGCTCCTACTTGCAAAGAGGAATACCTTGCCATGCTCGACTGGGCTATGTCTCAAACAACTCACCCGGTAGCTGTGCGCGTGCCCGGTTGTCAGGTTGTGAAGAGCGGCAAAAACTTCCCCACCGACTATTCTGACATCAACAAATTTGCCGTAGAACACCGTGGAAAGGACGTGGCAATCATTGCTGCCGGAAACTTCTTTGGCATGGGCGAATCGCTCGCCGAGCTACTCAAAGCCGAAGGCATAGACGCCACACTCATCAACCCGCGATTCCTTTCGGGCATAGATGAAACGCTGCTCAACAGCCTCAAAGCCGACCACAAACTTGTGGTAACTATTGAAGACGGCATGCTTGACGGCGGATTTGGCGAAAAAGTGGCACGCTACTATGGCGACTCAAACGTGGCTGTGAAGTGCTACGGAGCCACGAAACAATTTGCCGATCGCTATGACTACACCCAACTGCTCACCGAGTTCCGCCTCGTCCCCGAGCTCATGAAACAAGACATAACCAACCTCCTCGCGAGCAAGTAAAAATAAAAAGGTAACTAACAGTGCGTCAGCCTCACTCCCGGATGGCTGACGCATTTCATTTTAACCGAAAACCAAACTCCTGAGCGTTAGCCACACATCGCAGTACATGGCTAACGCACAAAGGATTACATTAATTATATAACATTAATGGTAAGCGATGTCAATGTGCTCTTGCTGACTTTTGGTCGGTGAGACGCG
>CAZGAN010000006.1:0-28975 GCA_964523655.1 uncultured Bacteroides sp. | reverse complement strand
CCGCCTGAACAAAGGCGGGGTATTTGTTTGCTATCTACCGGAGAGCCGGCAAGCCATAACACTACCCCACTGTGCCTCCTTGTCGGCACAGTGGGGTTATCTATAGTGTACGCTCTCCGAGCGAAATGTTAGTTATGACTGCGAGAGCCATCCGGATGCGGGCGCAATAAATTGACGCCCCTACAAGGCTGGCGCATAGCGTCGATGGTTACCGACAAAATAGCCGGACTGAGGGCGTGAGCGGTGCGCTATTTGCGGGTTTCGTTGTATTGGTGGAGGGCTTTTTCGAGGAGGAAGAGTGCGCGTTTGAGGTCGTCTTTGCAAAGCACGTATGCGAGGCGCACTTGGTCTTTACCTAAGCCCGGGGTGACGTAGAATCCGCTAGCCGGAGCCATCATGATTGTTTCGCCTTCATATTCGAAGTCGGATAGGCACCAAGCGCAAAAATCTTCGGCATCGTCGACTGGGAGTTGTGCCACGGTGTAGAATGCGCCCATGGGGATCGGGGTGTAGCAACCTTCGATGCGGTTCACGCCATCAATGAGGCATTTGCGGCGTTCAAGATATTCTTCGTAAACCATGCGAGCGTAGTCAGCGGTGCCGTCGATAGATGCTTCGGCGATGATTTGGCCGATTAGTGGAGGAGACAGGCGTGCTTGACAGAATTTCATAACGGTTTTGCGCACTTCTTCGTTTTTGGTGATGAGGGCGCCAATGCGGATGCCGCACTCAGAGTAGCGTTTGCTGACAGAGTCGATGAGTATTACGTTGTCTTCGATGTCGGCAAGGTGCATAGCTGAGATGTATGGAGAGCCGGTGTAGATGAATTCGCGATAAACCTCGTCGGAGAAAAGGTAGAGGTTGTATTTTTTCACGATGTCGCGAATTTGCTCCATCTCGCGATGGTTGTATAGGTATCCGGTTGGGTTGTTTGGGTTGCAGATGAGTATGGCACGAGTGCGCTCGTTGATTAGCTCTTCAAATTTTTCTACTTTTGGGAGCGAGAAACCTTCGTCGATGGTTGTTGGGATTGTACGAATCACGGCACCGGCAGAAACGGCGAAAGCCATGTAGTTGGCGTATGCGGGTTCGGGCACAATGATTTCATCGCCGGGGTTGAGGCACGACATGAAAGCGAAGAGCACAGCTTCAGAGCCACCGGTAGTGATGATGATGTCTTCGGGGGTAAGGTCGATGTTGAAACGGCTGTAGTAGCCCACGAGCTTGCGACGCAAAGAGAGGTATCCTTGCGAGGGGCTATATTCAAGAGTTTTACGGTCAATTTTGCTAAGTGCATCAAGGGCTTTCTTAGGCGTAGGGAGATCGGGTTGGCCGATATTCAAGCGATAGACTTTTAATCCGCGTTGCTCAGCAGCGAAAGCGAGAGGAGCGAGCTTGCGGATAGGAGATTGCGGCATTTCGACGCCGCGGTTAGATATCTGGAGTGTGCTCATAAATCAAATTTTACCTTTAGAAGTGGCAAAGTTAGCATTTTTTTTCAATTAATCAATGTAAAAGCACAAAACAAGTGCATAAAAAAAGTTTGGGATATAAAATTAGCAAAAAATGAGCATTTTAACTTTTATTGTTAAAAGTTTACGAATGAAAATACATATAAATATTGATTATTAAAGAATTTTTGTAATTTTGCAACAATAAACATTGTGCATGTGTTTTTATCGAAATGCGTGCCAACTTCGTTAACCATTTAAAACTAATTTAATTAACCTCATAAATACCCCAAATTATGGATATTTCTCATATCGAACACATCGGCATTGCCGTACCGTCATTGGACGAAGCTATCCCCTTCTACGAAAACATCCTAGGCTTCAAATGCTTTGCAATTGAAGAAGTAGCAGACCAAAAAGTGCGCACAGCATTTTTCAAAGTAGGTCAAACCAAACTCGAACTTCTTGAAGGCACATCAGAAGACAGTGCAATTTCAAAATTCATTGCCAACAATGGTGGACGCGGAGGCATACAGCACATTGCATTCGCAGTTGAAAGCGGTGTAGCAAATGCTCTTGACGAAGTGCAAGAGAAAGGTGCACGCGTGATAGACAAGGCACCGCGCAAAGGCGCAGAAGGCTTGAATATTGCATTCATGCATCCGAAATCAACCCTCGGCACACTTATTGAATTGTGCGAAGATCCTAATAAAAAATAAACTGAAACCAATAAAAAGTATAACAAAACAATATGAGTAGCCAATTAGAAAAGGTGAAAGAGCTCATTGAGCTTCGCACCGAAGCCCGCCTCGGCGGTGGCCAAAAAGCTATTGACAAACAACACGAACGCGGCAAATACACAGCACGCGAGCGTATTGCTCAATTGCTCGACGAAGGATCATTTGAAGAGCTCGATATGTTTGTGCGCCACCGTTGCCACAATTTCGGGCAAGAAAAGAAATCAATGCTCGGCGATGGCGTGGTAACCGGCTATGGCACAATTGACGGACGTCTTGTGTATGTATTTGCTCAAGATTTCACTGTGTTTGGTGGTTCATTGTCAGAAACAATGGCATTGAAGATCTGCAAAGTGATGGATATGGCAATGAAGATGGGCGCTCCCGTGATTGGTCTTAATGACTCAGGTGGTGCACGTATACAAGAAGGTATCAATGCACTTGCAGGATACGCTGAAATTTTCCAACGCAACATTCTTGCATCAGGTGTGATACCTCAAATTTCAGGTATTCTTGGTCCGTGCGCCGGTGGTGCAGTATATTCACCCGCCCTCACCGACTTCACAATCATGGCAAAAGGCATCAGCTACATGTTCTTGACCGGTCCGAAAGTGGTTAAGACAGTAACCGGTGAAGATGTGACACAAGATGCGCTTGGTGGTGCAGAAGTACACTCAACAAAGAGTGGTGTATGTCACATTGCAGCTGAAGATGGTGAAGAAGCAATCAAGATTATCCGCAAACTCTTTAGCTACATACCACAAAACAACCTCGAAGAAACTCCGTTGGTTGAATGTAACGACCCGATTGACCGTCTCGAAGATTCACTCAATGAAATCATTCCTGACTCAGCTAATCGTCCGTACGACATGTATGAAGTTATCGGAGCAATCATTGATAACGGCGAATTCATGGAAATTCAACCTGACTATGCAAAGAACCTCATCATTGGTTTTGCACGTTTCAACGGCCAATCAGTTGGTATCGTAGCAAACCAGCCGAAATATTTGGCAGGTGTGCTTGATTCAAATGCATCACGCAAGGGTGCGCGTTTTGTGCGTTTCTGCGATGCATTCAACATTCCATTGGTAACATTGGTAGACGTGCCCGGCTTCTTACCCGGTACCGGACAAGAGTACAATGGTGTTATACTTCACGGTGCTAAGTTGCTATATGCATACGGCGAAGCAACAGTGCCCAAAGTGACAGTGACATTGCGTAAGAGCTACGGTGGTAGCCACATTGTGATGAGCTGTAAGCAACTTCGCGGTGATATGAACTACGCATGGCCGACAGCAGAGATTGCAGTAATGGGAGGTGCAGGAGCAGTAGAAGTGCTTTATGCAAAAGAAGCAAAAGCATCAGAGAACCCCGCACAAGTACTCGCCGAAAAAGAAGCCGAATACAACAAGCTCTTCTGCAACCCGTACAATGCAGCACGCTACGGATATATTGACGATGTGATTGAACCTCGCAACACACGTTTCCGCATCATCCGCGCATTGCAACAATTGGCAACCAAGAAAGTTGTGAACCCGGCTAAAAAACACGGCAACATACCTCTGTAAAAATAACGTATGAAAAAGAAAATAACGATATTATTTACAGCGCTAGCGATGGTGGCTTTGGGCAGTTTTGCCCAAGGTCGCAAGTCGTTGCGCATCAACGAAGTGATGGTTGACAATCAATCTAGCCTCGTTGACGAATATGGTCAGCACTCAGCATGGATAGAGCTATTTAACAGCAATTTTGCTCCGCTCCAAATATCGAGTGTTTATTTGACCAATGACCCGGCTCAGCCCAAGAAATACCCGGTGCCCCTTGGCGATGAAGTTACCAAAATGGGCAAACGTCAAACGATAGTATTTTTTGCTGACGGTGACGCTACGAAGGGAACATTGCACACATCGTTTGCATTGACTCCCGGTCAAGACAACTGGGTTGGCATCTATGATGCTGACGGCATCACACTTATTGACTCAATCACCATACCTGCAGCGCTTGCAACAGACAACTCTTATGCACGTGCAACAGATGGCAAAGGCGATTGGCAAGTGCGTAACGGTCAAGGCGACCGCTATATCACACCGGGCAGTGCAAACGTGATTAAAGGAGTAAATCCGAAGATTGACGAATTTGCACAAAAAGACAGTCATGGCTTTGCAATGACCTTGATGGCTATGGGTGTGGTATTTTGCGCATTGTTGATACTATGCTTGGCATTCTATGGCATAGGAGCAATCGGCAAATATGTGTCACGTTTGAACAAAGCACGTTCGAAAGGTGTGACAGTAGATGAAGTACCTATTACCGACCACGACTCAGGTGAAGAGATTGCAGCCGTAGTAATGGCATTGCATGAGCACCTCAACGCACACGACGATGAGAGCACAATACTTACAATACGTAAGATGAAACGCGCATACTCACCGTGGAGCTCTAAGATATACAGTCTCCGTCAGCTACCACATCGCTAACGGTATCTAACCCCTAATCACGTTACAATAAAAACATGAAAGAATACAAATATAAAATCAACGGTAACAATTATACCGTAACCGTTGGCGACATTGAAGACAACATTGCACAAGTTGAAGTCAATGGCACACCTTACAAGGTAGAACTTGAGAAGAAGGCAGCGCCTAAAGTGACAGTAGCAACCCCGCGTCCGGCAGCAGCACCCCGCACAGCAGGAGGAGAGAAAGTTATCTCACGTCCGGCAGCAGCTGCAGGAGCAGGAGCAGTAAAAGCACCGTTACCCGGCGTAGTGCTATCAATACCGGTGAAAGTTGGCGATACAGTAAAGGCAGCCGACACCGTGCTCGTGCTTGAAGCAATGAAGATGGAAAATGCAATACATGCCGGCAAAGACGGTAAAGTAGCATCAATCAGTGTAGCACCCGGCGACTCAGTGCTCGAAGGAACAGTGCTTGTAACCATCGAATAAACGAAGTTGCTGAGAAACCCGAAAAACTGAAGTAAACCATAACCATTATGTTTGGTGATTTTCTTGCCTCAAACCTTCGCCAGTTCTGGGAACTGACAGGTTTTGCCAACGCCGAGGTCGGCAACTTTGTGATGCTCGCCGTTGGATTATTCTTCATTTGGCTGGCCATTAAAAAGAATTTCGAGCCGATGTTGCTAGTGCCCATCGGATTTGGTATTCTAATCGGCAATATACCTTTCAACACAGAGGCCGGATTGGAAATCGGCATCTATGAAGAGGGGTCAGTGCTCAACATCTTGTATAACGGTGTTAGCGCCGGATGGTATCCGCCCTTGATCTTTTTGGGTATTGGAGCGATGACCGATTTTTCGGCACTTATCGCAAACCCGAAATTGATGCTTATTGGTGCCGCAGCACAGTTCGGCATATTTGGTGCATACATGGTAGCGCTAGCGCTTGGATTCTCACCTGACCAAGCCGGAGCGATAGCAATTATTGGTGGCGCAGATGGCCCGACAGCAATCTTCTTGTCATCGAAACTTGCACCTAACTTGATGGGAGCAATCGCAGTATCGGCATATTCATACATGGCCCTCGTGCCGGTAATACAACCGCCGTTGATGCGTTTGTTCACAACCAAGAACGAGCGACTTATCCGCATGAAACCGGCACGCGCCGTGTCACAAAACGAGAAGATAATCTTCCCGATTGTGGGCTTGTTGCTTACATGTTTTGTGGTTCCCACCGGTATACCCTTGTTGGGCATGTTGTTCTTCGGTAACTTGTTGCGTGAATGTGGAGTAACATCACGTTTGGCAAAGACTGCGAGCAACGCATTGACCGACATAGTAACAATATTGTTGGGCATGACTGTAGGTGCATCAACCCAAGCATCACAGTTCTTGACACCGCAAACAATCTTCATATTCTTCCTCGGCTTCATGGCATTTATCATTGCCTCAAGTTCAGGTGTACTCTTTGTGAAACTGTTCAACTTGGTATTGCCGAAAGATAAGAAGATAAACCCGCTCATTGGAAATGCCGGAGTATCAGCAGTGCCGATGTCAGCACGTATTTCAAACAATCTTGGCTTGGAATACGATCCACAGAACTATTTGCTCATGCATGCCATGGGCCCGAACGTAGCCGGAGTTATTGGCTCAGCCGTAGCAGCCGGTGTGCTTCTCGGATTCTTAGCATAATAGACATACTAAATATCCAGGTAAAAAAGGGCGATTGTGCACACAATCGCTCTTTTTATGTGCATAAAGGAGTATAAAGACACTAATGTTATGCCAAAAATTTGGAAATAAAAAAAAATATAATTAACTTCGTAGCCAAACAAAAAGAATGCATTTCTTCTACCTATAAATCGTATGCCCATTTCTTGCAAATTCGTATACATTATAGTGACTTCTTCATTTGATATTGAAAATTAATAACATACAGAAGCTATAGCAAAAATGAGTTATCTTAAATTTGATAAGAACCAGCTTATAAATCTGGAGCAATCCTTGCCAAAGGAGATATTGCGAACAAACCAAGCGGGCGCTTATCACTGTACCACACTCGTTGGCTGTAATACACGCAAGCAACATGGATTATTGGTCATACCGATACCGGAGATGGGCAATAAGCCACATGTTTTGTTGTCGAGTCTCGACGAAACAGTGATACAACACGGCGCGCCGTTTAATCTAGGTATACACCGCTATAAGGGTGATGTATATAGTCCTAACGGTCACAAGTATATACGCGAGTTTGACTGCGAAAGCGTGCCTCGCATGACTTTCCGTGTCGGCGGAGTAATTATGACGAAAGAAAAGATGTTTATTTCGCATGAGAACCGCATACTCATCCGCTATACTTTGGTCGAAGCACACTCAGCAACAACACTACAATTCAGACCGTTCCTAGCATTCCGCGAGAGCAATAGTTTGTGCTTGGCGAATGACAATGTGAACAAAGAGATAGTAGAAGTTGAAAATGGCGTAGGCTCATGCATGTATGAAGGGTTCCCCACCCTATATATGCAATTTTCGCATAAGCCGAAATGGGTGAATGACCCGAATTGGTATCACGACATTGAATATGTGAAAGACATGGAGCGCGGCGTGCCTTATAACGAAGCGCTATGGGTGCCGGGATATTTTGAAATACCAATTAAGAAAGGAGAATCGATATACTTCTCAGCCGGAGTTGAGCCGGTAAAACCGCGTTCACTGGCTAAGATGTATGAGAATGAGATTGCAGCTCGCACACCGAGAACATCGTTCTTCAACTGTCTAAAAAATTCAGCAAAACAATTCTACTTGCGAGAGAAAGATAACATGTATGTGTTATCAGGTTATCCGTGGGGCGTAGTTTTGGCACGTAACACCTTTATGGCAGTGCCGGGATTGACGTTAGCCATTGACCACTTTGCCGATTATGAGGCAATCATGAAGACGGCACTTGGAGCATTGACACACTTTGCCGAGACCGGAGAGACAGACGAGCGCATAGCAGGCATAGATTTGCCCGATATACCATTGTGGGCAATATGGGCAATACAGCAGTATGCAAAGAATCAAGGGAACGCAAAGGCGAAAGAGCTATACGGCGATATCATAGCCGAACTAATCAACTTTGTGCTCGATGGCAAGCATCCGAATTTGTTTGTAAATGAAGTCGGATTGATTTCGACCGATGGCTCGAAGACACCGGCATCGTGGATGAATTCAGTGCTTGATGGTCGTCCGGTAGTGCCTCGCACCGGTTTCCTCGTAGAGTTTAACGCATTATGGTATAACGCACTTCGCTTTGGAGCGTCATTGCTAGCTGACGATATCAAGTACAATGAAGTAGTTGAGAGATGGACAGCAGTAGCCAACACGGTGCAACCGGCATTTGTTGACATGTTCCTTAACGATTATGGTTATTTGTATGACTATATCAATGGCAATTATGCCGACCCGTCAGTACGCCCGAACATGGCAGTAGCTATCGGCCTTGATTATTCGCCGCTAGACCGTCGTCAGCGCAAGGGAGTGCTTGATGTAGTGACACGAGAGTTGCTCACGCCAAAAGGATTGCGCACACTCTCGCCAAAG
This sequence comes from uncultured Bacteroides sp., assembly GCA_964523655.1. Classification (GTDB taxonomy): domain Bacteria; phylum Bacteroidota; class Bacteroidia; order Bacteroidales; family Muribaculaceae; genus CAG-873. The sequence goes on along the minus strand of CAZGAN010000006.1, from coordinate 20,748 downwards.
AGTTATGGATATCGTCCGTTCTATTTAGGATCACCGCGCGACCGCGAATTGGCATTGCACCAAGGGCCGGCACGTCCGTGGCTCATAGGCTTTTACGCAGATGCATATTTGCGAGTGTTTGGCATGAGCGGACTCGGCTATATAGACCGTATGTTAATAGGCTTTGAAGACGAGATGAGTCAAGGATGCATAGGGTCATTGTCACAGCTCTATGATGGCAACCCGCCGTTCTCAGGACGCGGAGCTATCAGTCATGCAACAAACGTGGCCAACGTGCTATCAACGTTGCGCACATTAAAGAAACTCAATGTCTAACCCTCGCTCACTAGCCTAAATATTTATTCAGAATGAAAGCATTAATGTTCGGCTGGGAATTTCCCCCTCACATCCTCGGTGGACTAGGCACAGCCAGCTATGGCCTGACAAAAGGCATGTGGGAGTGCGGAAACATGGACATCACATTTGTCATTCCCAAACCCTGGGGCGATGAAGATCGCTCATTTGCACACATCATAGGAGCCTCACAAGTGCCTGTAGCTTGGCGCGATGTGAATCGTGACTATGTGGAGCAACGCATCGGCAAGGTAATGGACCCGGATTTGTATTATCGTCTGCGCGACCATATCTATGCTGACTTCAATTATATGGGAACTAACGACCTCGGTTGCATAGAGTTCTCAGGTCGCTATCCTGACAATTTGCTTGAGGAGATAAACAATTACTCAATCATGGCAGGCGTAGTGGCACGCTCACTTGATTTTGATATAATACACTCACACGATTGGCTCACCTATCCGGCAGGCATACATGCCAAACAGGTAACGGGTAAGCCACTTGTGATACACGTACATGCTACGGACTATGACCGTTCACGCGGCAATGTGAACCCAACAGTGTTTGGCATAGAGCGTGACGGCATGATACACGCAGACCACATCATCACAGTGTCAAATCTCACACGACAGACCGTCATAGAGAAATATGGCATAGACCCGTCAAAGGTAACGACCGTGCACAATGCGGTAGTGCCCTTGAGCGATGAGCTTCTGAATGTGCAAGTAAATCGAGGGAAAGAGAAAGTGGTCACCTTCTTAGGCCGTATCACCATGCAAAAGGGCCCGGAATATTTTGTAGAGGCAGCAGTGAAAGTGTTGAAGAACAATCACAATGTGCGCTTTGTGATGGCCGGCTCGGGTGATATGATGAACAAGATGATAAACCTTGCAGCCGAGCGCGGCATAGCTGACCGTTTCCACTTCCCGGGCTTCCAGAAAGGCAAGCAAGTGTATGAGATGCTGAAGGCGAGCGATGTTTACATCATGCCGTCAGTATCAGAGCCATTTGGTATATCACCGCTTGAAGCAATGCAGATGGGGGTACCGTCAATCATTTCGAAGCAATCAGGATGCGCAGAAATATTGAACAATGTAATCAAGACCGATTACTGGGACATCGATGCCATGGCCGACGCAATCAACTCAATAGTCACTTATCCGGCGATGTACAACCAACTCCGCGAAGACGGACTCAATGAGGTTGCACAAATCACGTGGGATAAAGCCGGTCAGAAAGTGATCGACATCTACAACAAATTATTATAAAAAAGAAACCATCTCAAAACCTTATAATTTATCATCACAATGAAAGCAGTTAGCTTCAATTTCGAGATACACCAGCCTATGCGTCTGAAACGCTACCGTTTTTTTGACATAGGTAATGACCACTACTATTACGATGATTTTCTCAACGACGACATTGTAACACGCATTGCCGAGCGTTCTTATATTCCCACAGCAAAGACATTGCTGAAAATGATTGAGGAGAGCAAGGGAGCATTCCGTTGCTCAATAGCAATCACCGGTGTAGCAATAGAGCAATTCGAGCAATATGTGCCCGAAATGATAGATTTGCTCAAACAGTTGGCAGATACCGGCAAAGTAGAATTTCTTGCAACACCCTACGCACACTCATTGGCATCGCTCACAGACCCCGAGGAGTTTGCAAATCAAGTGCGCGTGCACACTGAAAAGCTTAAGAGTTTGATAGGCGTAGAGCCGAAAGTGTTCCGCAACACAGAGTTAATCTATAGCGATGAGATAGCACCGCAAATAGCATCAATGGGCTATAAAGGCGTTATCACAGAAGGAGCGAAGCACATACTTGGTTGGAAATCGCCCGACTACATATACACAGCCGCTACAGCACCGAAGTTGAAACTTTTGTTGCGCAACTCAAAGCTTAGCGAAGACATTGCAACACGCTTTAGCGACACCAACTGGGAAGCATTTCCGCTCACCGCAGACAAATACATGGACTGGGTTGCAGCATCGCCTGAAGAAGAGCAGATTGTTAACATCTGCCTCAACATGGAAACATTTGGAGCAATACACACAGCCGAATCAGGCATATTCCACTTCCTCGAAGCACTTCCGCGCATGGCAGCAGAACGTGGCATAGAATTTTGGACACCGTCAGAGGCTATCAAGAAATTGAAAGCAGTGGCAGAGCTACCGGTTATGCACGCCATCAGTATTGCCGATGAAGCACGCGACACTTCAGCATGGTTGGGTAATAAGCTTCAGAATGAGGCATTTGAAAAATTATATACAGTGGCAGAGCGTGTGCGTCTATGCGAAGATCGCCGTCTAAAACAAGACTGGTGGTATTTGCAAGGCAGCGACCACTTCTACTACATGTCAACCAAACGTTTGGCCGACGGCGATGCACACTCAGCATTTAGTCCGTACGACACACCGTTTGATGCATTTACAAACTATATGAATGTGCTTGCCGACTTCATTGTGCGCGTAGAAGATCAATATCCGATGGAGATTGAAAACGAAGAGCTCAATGCGTTGTTGACAACCATACGTAACCAAGAGCGTGAGATCTCAGAACTCAACAAAGAGTTGACCTCTATGCGACAAAACATAGAGCAATACAATGTTGAGCACGCACTTCGCGTTGACAAGGCTGCAGAGAAACCTGCAAAGCCCGCAAAGGCTGCAAAGGCAGCGGAGCCGGCAGCAAAAAAACGCGGACGTAAGACAAAAGCCGAGAAGTAACACTCAAGAATTATACACATATTGAATACCTTTGGTGAGGGGCCGCGTCGTGTAGACGTCGCCCCTCATTACTGTTAAAAAGTGGGCCAATTGTTTCATTTATTTTACAAATCAGTTAAATTGTAGTTACATTTGCTATATTTTAGGAATTGGCGTAAACACTTTTGAAAGAAATTGGTTTAAATAAGTAGATAGATAAGATAAGACGGGTCTCACACCTTAGAAAAGACTGTCTAATTTAGTTAAACAAAATTACTAAACTAGCTCTAAAGGCACATGATTACAAGAGAAGTTATTGACACACTCTACAAGAAGTATCAAGATACACCGGAGAGTGCAGATTGTCTGAATATGTCTCTACTATTTGACGACGCAGCAGCACACCACAAGTTGGCTGTAGACGTGGAGACAGAAAGGTTAACGATTGGCTCGGTAGCCAAAAGTTCTCCGTTTAGGCGCATAGCAATGCGATGCATTAATGCGATAGTTCCATTTGAAGAATGGATAGCAATAGTGATGCATTCGTCAATCATATTTTTAAATCGAGATAGCTCAGATGTGTCTGTGCATCTGAGACCGTTTGAGTGTTCATTTATGGACAGAATACGCACAGCGTGCGCGATAATGTAAAAAAAAAGAATGAAAATTAAAAATATGATATAAAATTTCATAACGGGGCTTTATGTATCAAATAAAAAGTAGTATCTTTGTAGCCTGATTTGGCGAGAAGCCAAACGGATAGTTTTACAAACACAGAAAATACATCCCCCGTAAACTATATGAAGCTACTCCAAGCAAAACTAGCAAAATATCAAGCTCCCCAAGAAGCAAAAGCAGCCGGAGTATATCCATACTTCCGCGCAATTTCATCAGAACAAGACACAGAAGTGCTCATCAATGGTCGAAAAGTGTTAATGTTTGGTTCAAACTGCTACACCGGCCTAGTAAATGACCCCCGTATTAAAGAAGCCGCAATTGAGGCCACAAAGAAATTCGGTACAGGATGTGCCGGTTCACCCTTCCTCAATGGTACTTTGGATTTGCACAAAGAATTGGAAGCAAAATTGGCAGAGTACATCGGCAAAGAAGAAGTAATGATTTACTCAACCGGATTTGAGGTAAACTTAGGCGTAGTTTCATGCCTCACCGGTCGTGAAGATTATATATTGTGGGATGAACAAGACCACGCATCAATCATTGAAGGACGACGTTTGTCATTCTCACAACAGTTGAAATATAAGCACAACGACATGGAGTCGCTCGAGAAGCAATTGCAACGCTGCGACCCCGACAAAGTTAAGCTCATCGTAACAGACGGTGTGTTCTCAATGGAAGGCGATGTTGCAAACATACCTGAAATTGTGCGCCTGGCAAAACAATACAACGCATCAGTGATGGTTGACGAAGCACACGCAATCGGTGTGTTTGGTGAAGGTGGTCGCGGCACAGTGAACCACTTTGGATGCACCAAAGATGTAGACCTCATCATGGGTACATTCTCAAAATCATTTGCATCACTCGGTGGCTTCATCGCAACAGATAAAGAAATCATCAACTACTTGCGTCACAACTCACGCTCATACATATTCACAGCGTCAATCACACCTGCATCAACAGCAGCAGCATTGAAAGCGATAGACATCATGATTGAAGAGCCTTGGCGTCAAGAGCATCTTTGGGAAATCACCAACTATGCACTCGAAGGATTCCGCAACATGGGCTGCGAAATCGGTCACACATCAACACCGATTATCCCGTTGTTCATACGCGACAACTTCAAGACATTCTCAATCACACGTGACCTCTTCAACGAAGGTGTGTTTGTGAACCCGGTAGTATCACCGGCAGTAGCGCCGCAAGACACTCTTATACGTTTCAGCCTCATGGCAACACACACAAAAGAGCAAGTCACCACAGCACTCGAGAAAATACAAAAAGTGTTCCGTGCATACGATCTCATTCCGTAATCGGCGCGAGCACATACTGATATAAAAATATAACGTGAGTAAGGAGTAAAAAGTAGTGAAGTGCTTTTTATTTCTTACTCTCATTTTATGGGCTATGGACTACATAATAGAAGAAACAGCAGACGGTACATCAACAATATATTTGCCGGAACTAGATGAGCATTATCACTCAGTGAAGGGCGCATTGGTTGAGAGCGAGCACATATATCGCGACTCGGCACTGATGTGGCGCATGACACACGGCGAGAAGCCTGAGTGTGTGAATGTGCTTGAAATTGGTTTTGGCACCGGCTTAAATGCTGTTGTGACGGCAATGCTTGAGGTTGACACACAAATCAACTACACGTCAATAGAGTTGCATCCGATAACAGAAGAGCAAGTTGCAGCGCTCAATTACGGAAAGTTTACAGATGCGTCATTGTTTGCGAAGCTTCATCAAACGCCATGGGGCGTTGCGACAGCTATCACCAAAAACTTTACACTTCACAAGATATGCGATAGTTTTCTGACTATGCAATTGCCGAGCGATATAGATGTGGTTTATTTTGATGCGTTTGCGCCGGAGAAGCAACCGGAGATGTGGCAACCGGAATTGATGAAGAAGGTCTACGATGCCATGCGAAGCGGCGGTGTGCTGACCACTTATTGTGCAAAAGGTGTGGTTAGGCGCATGCTGGAGTCGACCGGATTTGAGGTTGAGCGCATACCGGGGCCACCAAATGGCAAGCGTGAGATACTTCGAGCTACGAAGCCATAAAGATTAGTATAAATTTGCAAAGTAGCATGAAAAAGTGTACATTTGCGGCAAAAGTCGTTTGAAAAAGTGGCAAATTCGCACAAAAAAGCACCTAAAAAGCGGCAATAAATCAAATTTGTAAACAATTAACACAAAACAAAATACTTACGATGAAAAAACTTAAACTAATTGCTGCGGCGATTGTAACAATGCTATGCGGCACAGCACTAGCAGGTGTGCCCATCACAACCGTGGACAAGGTGGAGCCTACCGATGAAATCTTTATGGATATGGCAACCACAGCAGCGCGAAAATCAGTAGCCGAAGGCGGGCTGCCATGTGGAGCTGTGGTGATACTCAACGGGGCATGGCGAAGCACCGGCACAGCCTCAGAGGGAGGAGCATCGGCAGAAGAAAATGCGATAGCCAAATCGCGCAGACAAAGCTTATCTAATGCCACAATATTCACAGTAAATGAGCCTACAACCAGCGCATACAACACGATATGTCGCTATGGGGTAGATGCCGTTTATTTTGTGAATTCACGAAAAAGCGTGATAGAAAAAGGCATTTATCCGGCATCGGCCTACAATGATAGTGAGATAGACTCGACACTGACACTTGTGCCGATGATGCAGATTACATACGAAGATGCATCAAGTTTGTTGAAATAAGCAAAGAAACTGACACAACAGAGAAAGTATGAAGAAAATATGCATGGTGACCAGCACCCGTGCAGATTGGGGACTATTAACCCCACTTGCATCGGCGCTGAGATCGCGTTGCGATGTTGATTTGCACATTGTGGCAACGAATATGCACTTGAACGAGCGTTACGGCATGACGGTGAATGAAATCACGGCTGCCGGATTTGACGTTGCGGCACGAGTAGACATGAGCGTTGATGGCGATGACGAGGCAGCACGTGCGCACTCAATGGCAAAGTGTCTAGATGGCATGGCAGACGTTTTTGCGACGTTGCAACCGGACTGCGTGATAATACTTGGCGACCGCTATGAGATGCTGTCAGTTGCCGGCGCAGCGATGGTTATGCGCATACCCATAGTGCACATAGCCGGAGGCGCAATCAGCGAAGGAGCAATAGACGATGCTGTGCGCCATGCATTGACAAAATTGTCGGCACTACATTTGGTAGAAACCGAGGAGAATCGCCGTCGTGTGATACAAATGGGCGAGCAGCCTGAAAGAGTTATCAACACCGGAGCCGTTGGTGTGTGGAACATAATGCACCAACCACTGCTCACGCAAGAGGAGCTTGAGGCTTCACTCAACGATTTCAAGCTAGATGCAAAATCTTCATTACTAGTAACATATCACCCGGCAACGCTTGACAACGAAGACCCGGCACTAAGATTTAATGAGCTATTGAAAGCGCTCAATAAATTTCAAGATTCGCAAGTGTTGATAACTTATCCGAACAACGATGCCGGCGGAGAGAAGATAATAAAGTTGATAGAGATATACGCAGCGGCAAACCCAACACGTGTGAAAGCGGTGAAATCGCTGGGTATGTTGCGCTATCTCTCGGCTTTGCGATGCGTGGCAGCCGTGGTTGGTAACTCGTCGAGCGGCATAGTAGAAGTGCCGTCAATGCATATACCCACGGTGAATATAGGCATACGTCAAAACGGGCGTTTGTGTAGCGACTCTGTGGTGCATTGCGCAGACTCAGAAGAAGAGATAGCTAATGCAATAGAATTTGCACTCAGCGATGAGGGGCAGCAGGTGGCACGCGAGTCAGAAAACCCGTATTATCAGCCGGACACCGTTGAGCTCATGGTTGATGCGATTATGAACACAGACCTATCAACAACGAAGAAATTTTACGACATAAAGCAATGACCCCACTATACATCATACCTGCACGCGGAGGCAGCAAAGGCATACCGCGTAAAAACATCAAGCCATTGTGTGGTAAACCACTGATAGCGTACAGCATAGAGAATGCGTTGGCATTGGCAGCAGATAAGCGCCACATAATAGTATCGACCGACGATGAAGAGATAGCATCGGTGGCAGAGAGCTGTGGTGTGCCCGTGCCGTATCGCAGACCGGCAGAGTTGGCAACCGACAAGTCAGGGAGCCGCGAAGTGATGCTTGATGCTATGAGATGGGCAGACGAACAGGGCATTGCATACGACTGTGTTGTGCTTTTGCAACCGACATCACCACTACGCACAGTTGCCGATATTGAGCAAGCATTGAGCTTGTACAACAGCGAGCTTGACATGGTGGTTAGCGTTGCCGAGGCATTATCAAACCCCTACTACACTTGTTTTGAGACAACAGACGAAGGATATCTGCACATATCGAAAGGCGACGGATTGTACACGCGCCGACAAGATTGTCCGAAAGTGTGGGAATATAACGGCGCTGTATATGTAATAAATCCGGCGTCGTTGAGAGCACATGCGCTAGGCGAATTTAAGCGCCGAGTGCCCTCTATAATGGACCGAAACCGGTCAATCGACCTAGATACACTCACAGATTGGATGATTGTGGAAACAATTTTGGGTCAATCATCGTTATAAAATAAGACATGTCAATGAAAAAAGAGCGACACATAATAAGTGAGCATGAAACTATGCTCACTGCACTCAGTAAGCTTAACGATTTGTCGGGAGGAGCCATGACATTGTTTGTTGTAGATGACAACGGACGCATGTGTGGGTCGCTCACCGACGGCGATGTGCGCCGCGCTCTAATAGAAGGGCACACAACCGACGAAGAAGTAGGTAAAGTGATGCACCGCAACTTTAAAGCTATCACCGGGCAAAACAGTGACGACACATCAGTCGCTAAGATACGGTCAATGCGACAATTTGGCATCACCTTGGTGCCACGCCTTGACGCAGAAAACAGGATAATCGACATAGTAGATTTGTCGAAGACACACACAATATTGCCGTTATCGGCAATATTAATGGCCGGGGGAAAGGGCGAGCGACTGAGACCGCTCACGCTGACCAAACCGAAGCCGTTGCTTGAAATAGATGGAAAGGCGATAATCGATTATAATATCGAGGCGCTGGTTGCATGTGGCATCACAGACATCACAGTGTCGACGCGCTATCTGGCAGAGCAACTATATGAGCATTTCAGTGCTCCGATATGCGGAGTGCAAGTGAAATGCATCACCGAGGAGCAACCCTTGGGCACAATTGGCGCAGCAGCACTGATTGAGCGCGAGAAAAGCGGCAACACTTTGGTGATGAATAGTGACTTGCTGACCACAATATCGTTTGAAGATATGTACTTGCGACATCAGTCGGAAGATGCAGATATCACAATTGCGGCGATACCATATCAGGTGTCAGTGCCGTTTGCGATACTTTCAACCGAAGGTCATCAGGTGAAAAACATAGAAGAAAAGCCGTCATATTCGTATTTTGCGAATGCCGGCATCTACATATTCAAAAATAGCGTGCTTGAGACACTGCGCAGCGATGTACGCACCGATGCGACAGATCTCATAGAGAGCACAATAGGCAAAGGCGGGCGCGTGGTATACTACCCGATAAACGGCACGTGGCTAGATGTTGGGTCGCACGCTGATTTTGCCCAAGCCCAAGAGTTGATGCGACATCATCGCAATCTCTCATCGTTTTAGACAACAAAACAACAAAATAACTAAAATAAAATGGCAGATTCAAATTTTATAGACTACGTAAAAATACTTTGTCGCTCAGGCAAAGGCGGCGCCGGTTCACGACACTACTACCGGGCTAAATATGTGCCCAAAGGCGGACCCGACGGAGGCGACGGAGGTCGCGGCGGTCACATAATTTTACGCGGTAATAAGAACATGTGGACCTTGCTACCCTTGAAATACCGTCGCCACATATTTGCCGGGAATGGCCAAAGTGGGTCAGGAGGACGCAGTTTTGGTAAAGATGGAGAAGATGTGATAGTGGAAGTGCCGTGTGGCACCGTGGTTTTTGATGCCGAGACAGGCGAATATCTCACCGAAGTGAAATATGACGGAGAGGATGTGCCTTTGCTCAAAGGCGGACGCGGAGGCCTGGGTAACTGGCACTTCAAGAGCCCCACAAATCGCACACCACGCTATGCACAACCTGGAGAGCCGGCAATAGAAAAGACTGTGATTTTGGAGTTGAAGTTGCTGGCAGATGTTGGTTTGGTTGGTTTTCCGAATGCCGGAAAGTCGACATTGCTATCATCGGTGTCGGCAGCACGTCCGAAGATTGCAGATTATCCGTTCACCACAATGGAGCCTCAATTGGGCATTGTGAGCTATCGCGACACGCGTTCGTTTGTGATGGCCGATATACCGGGCATCATTGAAGGAGCGAGCGAAGGTAAAGGCCTTGGCTTGCGATTCTTGCGCCACATTGAGCGCAATGCCGTGCTTTTGTTTCTTGTGCCGGCTGATGCTGACGACATTGTGGAGCAGTACAACATATTGCTCAATGAGCTTCAGCAGTTTAATCCGCAGCTGATGGATAAGCACCGCATTTTGGCAATATCGAAGAGCGATATGCTTGATGAGGAATTAATGGATGAAATATCGAAGACGTTGCCAACAGACATACCGCACGTGTTTATATCGTCGGTAACGGGCTATGGGCTTGTGAATTTGAAGGATGTGCTCTGGAGAGCAATCACCGATGACACAAACCGATTGGCAACCCCCGACATTGTGCACCGTCCGTTGGATGGACATCACCGTGTGCGTGAGGAAGATGAGTTTATATTCTCGCAAGAGGATATGCCCAAGATGCCTGACGATGAATTTGACGAAGAATACGACGAAGATTTCGAAGGCGAAGACTTGCAGCAAATCAGCCCGGACACATGGGGTGAAGAATACGAATAAACAAGAAAGGCTTCACGCGGTGGAGCCTTTTTTTGTGGGAAAAAGAGGCAAAGATGTGTGTATGTTAGCGGAGAGCGAGAAATTAGGGTTTTAGAGGCGCGTTTTTCGTGAAAAAATTATTATCTTTGCGTGATTTAATGTGTTGCAAAGGATGCGACCAAAACATAACCTCGAAGAAATTCAAAAAAACTAATATATCTACTCCAGATGTACAGAACTAAGACTTGCGGAGAACTCCGCATAACAGATGCAGGCACAAAGGTAACCTTGTCAGGTTGGGTGCAACGCACACGCAAGATGGGCGGCATGACCTTTGTTGATCTACGCGATCGCTACGGCATCACACAAATAGTGTTTAACGACGAAGTAAATGCAGAGCTCAATGAGGCAGCAAACCATCTTGGTCGTGAGTATGTGGTGCAAGTAGTGGGCACCGTAGCCGAACGTTCAAGCAAGAACGCAAAAAATCCGACCGGCGACATAGAAATCATAGCAGAAGAGTTGAACGTGCTCAACTCAGCAATCGTGCCGCCGTTTACCATTGAAGATGAGACAGACGGTGGCGATGATTTGCGCATGAAATATCGCTATTTGGATTTGCGACGCAGCTGTGTGCGCAAGAATCTAGAATTGCGTCACAAGATGACCATGGAAGTACGTCGTTACCTTGACTCTAAGGGCTTCTTGGAAATTGAGACACCGATGTTGGTGGGCTCAACACCTGAAGGTGCACGCGACTTTGTTGTGCCGTCGCGCATGAACCCGGGACAATTTTATGCCCTACCCCAATCACCGCAAACACTTAAACAGTTGTTGATGGTATCGGGCATGGACCGCTACTTCCAAATTGTGAAATGTTTCCGCGATGAGGATTTGCGTGCAGACCGTCAACCGGAGTTCACACAAATAGACTGTGAGATGAGTTTTGTGGAGCAAAACGACATCATAGAGCTATTTGAAGGCATGGCAAAACACTTGTTTAAAGAGTTGCGCGGTGTAGAGTTGACAGAGCCGTTCATACGCATGCCGTGGGCAGATGCAATGAAGTATTACGGTTCAGATAAGCCTGATTTGCGTTTTGACATGAAGTTTGTGGAACTTGACGGTGTGCTCAAAGGCCACGGCTTTAGTGTGTTTGACAATGCAGCCTACATTGGTGGTATCTGTGCAAAAGGAGCAGCCACATATACACGTAAGCAACTTGATGCGCTCACCGAATACGTTAAACGCCCGCAAATTGGTGCGAAAGGCATGGTTTACGCACGAGTTGGTGAAGATGGCAGTGTGAAATCGAGTGTGGATAAATTTTACACACAAGAGACACTTCAAGAGCTACGCGCAGCAATGGGTGCAGAGGCAGGCGATTTGATCCTCATACTCAGCGGCGACGATGTGATGAAGACACGCAAGCAACTCTGCGAATTGCGTCTTGAAATGGGACGTCAACTCGGCTTACGCGACAAGAACAAGTTTGCATGCTTGTGGGTTGTAGACTTCCCGATGTTTGAGTGGAGTGATGAAGAGCAACGTCTCATGGCAATGCACCACCCGTTCACCCACCCGAAAGACGAGGATATACCAATGCTCGACACCGACCCGGCAGCAGTTCGTGCCGATGCATACGACATGGTTGTAAACGGTGTAGAAGTTGGCGGAGGCTCAATACGTATACACGATAGCGAGCTACAAGCTAAGATGTTTGAGATATTGGGCTTCACACCCGAGAAGGCACAAGAACAATTTGGTTTCTTGATGAATGCATTTAAATACGGAGCACCCCCTCACGGAGGATTGGCATACGGACTTGACCGTTGGGTATCGCTCTTTGCCGGTCTAGACTCAATACGTGACTGCATTGCATTCCCGAAAAATAATTCAGGCCGTGATGTGATGCTTGATGCGCCGGCATGTCTCGACGACAAGCAACTCGATGAGCTCAACCTCAAAGTTGACATAAAAGAAAAGTAAAAGACTGATTACAATGCTTATAGGCGAAATCATAGCTGCGATAGAGAGCTTTGCTCCACCGGCATATCAAGAATCGTGGGATAACACGGGGCTACAAGTTGGCTCGCGCGCAGTGGAGTGCAGTGGTGCGCTTCTGTGTGTAGACGTGACACCTGCAATAGTAGACGAGGCAATCAGCCTTGGCTGCAACTTGATAGTTTCGCACCATCCGCTGATGTTTAAGGGGCTAAAGCGCATCACAGGGTCAACTCCGGTTGAGGTGTCAGTGATGAATGCTATAGCCGCGGGGGTGAGCATATACTCATGCCACACAGCGATTGACAATGCAGAGGGCGGAGTGTCGTACACAATGGCACAGAAGCTCGGAGTGAAGGTGCAACGAGCACTTTCACCGATAGAGCCGCGCTGCTGCAAGTTGTCGGTGATGGTGCCGGAGAAGGAGGCAGAGAGCGTGCGCATGGCACTGTTTGATGCAGGAGCAGGCAAGCTAGGCAACTATGATTGTTGCTCGTTTAACGTGAGCGGCACGGGCACATTTCGTGCATTAGACGGAGCGCATCCGTTTGTTGGAGCGATTGATGAGTTGCATCATGAGCCGGAGGTGCGAGTAGATGTGTTGGTGCCCACATGGTTAAAAGGCAAGGTGGAGAGCGCGTTGCTTGAAGTGCATCCCTACGAGGAGCCGGCATACGAGTTTGTGAACTTGGCTAGCCCGGATAGGAGAATAGGCTCAGGCATAGTTGGCACGCTTGAAAAAGGCGTGACAGCACGCGAATTGATAGAAAGAGTGAAAGCTGCGTTTGGCTCACCGATAGTGCGCTGCACAAAGTATGACTATGACGACGCGGAGATGAAAATCACGCGCGTGGCCATGTGCGGTGGCGCCGGAGGGTCGTTTATCGGTGATGCGATAGCCTCGGGAGCGCAAGTATATATCAATTCAGACACGCGCTATCATGAATTTTTGGAGAATCAAGACAAGATATTGATAATAGATATTGGACACTTTGAGAGTGAACAATGCACAAAAGACATTTTTTATCAAATTATTACGCAAAAATTCACTAACTTTGCAGTCTATAAGTCTCAGTTGGAAATCAACCCGATAAATTACATTTAAGAAAATGGCAAACGATAACAAACACGACCAGGTTGCGTCAGTTGAGCAGCGCCTCAAATCGCTGTATGAGTTGCAAACCATACTCAGCGAAATAGACCGCATCAAACAAATTCGTGGCGAGCTTCCCCTCGAAGTAAAAGACCTCGAAGACGAAATAGCAGGACTCAATACACGTATTGAGAACTACAGTCGCGAAATTGAAGAGATGCAACAAAACTTAGCATCAGAGCGCGAAAAAATCAAATCAGCAGAAGATTTGATATCACGCTACAAAGAGCAACTCGACAACGTGCGCAACAACCGCGAGTTTGACCTCTTAACAAAAGAAGTTGAATTCCAAAACCTCGAAATCGAGCTTTGCGAAAAGCACATCAACGATTTCAACGCAGCGATACGCAACAAACAAAGCGATATCAAGCAAACCGAGAATGTGCTGGAAGATAGGAATCACACCCTCAACGAGAAGCGCACAGAGCTCAATGAAATCGTATCAGAAACACGCGAGCAAGAAGACACATTGCGCGACAATGCGAAAGCTTTAGAGCCGAAGATTGACGAGCGCACACTCACTGCGTTTAAGCGCATCAGAAAGAATGCACGCAACGGTCTAGGTATTGTGTACGTAGAGCGTAATGCTTGCGGAGGATGCTTCAACCGCATACCGCCACAAAAGCAAGCAGAAATCAAAATGCACAAGAAAGTTATTGTGTGTGAATACTGCGGACGCATCATGATTGACCCGGATTTGGCAGGAGTAACACTCGCAGCTCCAGCTCCCACACGCACAAAGTAAGCACACGAAAGTGTACATAGCATAGCAAGCCCCGCCAGAAATGACGGGGCTTGCTGCGTTATATCACAAAAGTCGACCTTCGGCACGAAGTTATGAACAAAATTGTTGATAACATGTAGATAAGTGTGTTGATAAGTATGTTGAAAACAGTGTTGATAACTTTTGCGTAATACGTTTGTAACATTACTGTAAAATTTGTACCTTTGCAACTCAAAACGCGAAAAGGTTCCATGACCGAGTGGTTAGGTACCGGTCTGCAAAACCGTTTACACCAGTTCGAATCTGGTTGGAACCTCACAAAGGAGCGCAACGAGCAAACGTTGTGTTCCTTTTTTTTGTGGCATATAATTTTTTGAGTTAACTTTGCGTATCATTCAAAAAATTACCTTAATAAATATGATCCGCAAAGATATAGTAACAATAATAGCACTCGCCGGCATGCTAGGCACGTGTGAAGAGGCAGGAGCAGCAATAGCACACGATGCAGCGCTTGAAGCCAAGGTTGAATCGACATTGAGCAAGATGACGCTTGATGAGAAAATCGGACAAATGACGGAGCTAACACTTGATGTGCTCGGTGATTGGAAAGATGGCGAATTTGTGCTCGACAAAGAAAAGCTGCGCAATGCGATAGCGAAATATAAAGTTGGCTCGATATTGAATGTGCCGGGTGTTGCATTAACCCCTGCTCAATGGGAAAAGTTAATAGGCGAGATACAAGAACTTTCGATGAAAGAAATCGGTGTGCCATGCATATACGGACTTGACCAGAATCACGGCACCACGTACACTATAGGAGGTGTTCTATTCCCGCAAAACATAAATTTGGGAGCATCGTTTAATCCGTCGCTAGCATATAAAGCCGCGGAAGCTACGGCTTATGAGACACGTGCAGCAAACTGTCCGTGGACATATTCGCCAACAGTAGACATGGCACGCGACCCGCGTTGGCCACGTGTATGGGAGAACTACGGCGAGGATTGTTTGTTGAATGCAATCATGGGAAGCTCGGCAGTGCGAGGATTTCAGGGCGATGACCCGAATCACATTTCAGGGAATCACATAGCAACATCGGTGAAGCACTATATGGGCTACAGCCTTGCGCGTACCGGCAAAGACCGCACTCCGGCATATATTTCTATAACTGATTTGCGAGAGAAGTGTTTTGCGCCTTACAAGGCATGTGTTGAGGCCGGAGCGCTGACCATAATGGTGAATAGTGGAAGTATAAACGGCACTCCGGTGCACGCAAACCACGAGTTGTTGACAACATGGTTGAAAGAAGATCTCAACTGGGACGGCATGCTTGTGACAGACTGGTCGGATATCAATAATTTGTACACACGCGAGCACGTTGCAGCTACTAAGAAAGATGCAATAGAGATGGCCATCAACGCCGGAATTGATATGGCGATGGAGCCATACGCGCTAGACTACTGCGATTTGCTGAAGGAGTTGGTGAATGAAGGTCGTGTGTCAATGACACGTATTGATGACGCAGCACGTCGCGTGATACGTTTGAAGTATCGCCTTGGCTTGTTTGATGCGCCGAATACATATAAGAAAGATTATCCGGAATTCGGCAGCAAAGAGCACCGAGAGATTGCGTTGCATGCAGCCGAAGAGGCCGAAGTGTTGTTGAAAAATAAAGATAATATACTTCCGCTGAAGAAGGGACAAAAGATACTTGTAACCGGACCAAACGCTAACTCTATGCGCTGTCTCAACGGTGGCTGGAGCTACACTTGGCAAGGACACCTTGCCGACCGTTATGCCGGTGAATATAATACAATTTATGAGGCACTGTGTAATAAATTCGGTGCAAAAAATGTGACACTTGAGCAAGGAGTGACATACGTTGCCGAAGGGAGCTATGAAGAGGAAAATGCGCCCGAGATTGAGAAGGCAGTTGCAGCTGCAGCAAATGTTGATGTGATAGTTGCATGCATAGGAGAGAACTCATACTGCGAAACGCCCGGAAACTTGTCGGACCTTGCAATGTCGGAGAATCAACGCAATCTCATAAAAGCACTTGCTGAAACAGGAAAGCCGATTGTTTTGATACTCAATGAAGGACGTCCGCGTCTGATTAACGACATCGAGCCTCTTGCACAAGGTGTGATTGATGTGTTGCTACCCGGCAACTTTGGCGGTGATGCGTTGGCCAATATACTTTCAGGCGATGTTAATCCGAGTGCACGTATGCCGTACACATATCCGCGTTATCAAGCAGAGCTCACCACATACGATTATCGCGTGAGCGAGGAAACAGATAAGATGGAGGGCGCTTATGACTATGACGCTGTTATCTCTGTGCAATGGCCGTTTGGCTACGGACAAAGTTACACCACTTTTGAGTATGCAAATTTGAAGTGCTCAAAGAGTGAATTTAATGCAGACGATGAGTTGACATTTAGTGTTGATGTGACCAATACCGGCAAAGTTGCAGGTAAAGAGGTGGTGATGTTATATAGCCGCGACATGGTGGCGTCAATAGTGCCCGAGAATCGACGTTTGCGCGCATTTGATAAGATTGACCTTAAGCCTGGTGAAACGAAGACTGTGGAGCTTAAAATCAAGGGTTCTGACCTTGCATTTGTAGGAGCAGACGGTCATTGGGTGCTCGAGAAGGGCGATTTCCGCATGCAAGTAGGAGATAAGACTTTGATGTTGACATGCAACAGCACTAAACGCTGGGAAAGCAGAGACAAGAAATAATCTACATTTATGATACGCGAAAAGGCAGTGCTTACTTCAAGCACCGCCTTTTTTTTGGAAAACGCAGTTTTTTAGGGGTGGATTTTATAGGAAAACGCAGTAAATCAAGGGGCAGATTTATAGGAAAACGCAGTTTTTTAAGGGATATTTTTATAGGAAAACGCAGTTATTATATTATTTTTTTGTATATTTGCGCATCAATCAGTTAGCTTAAATATATGTTATACAGAAAGATAAGCAAAGTAATAGAGCAACACCTGCTCTCGGGGCAAAATCGCATATTAATTATTGATGGAGCTCGACAAATAGGCAAGTCATACATCATACGCGAAGTCGGGAAAAAATTGTTTCCAAACTTTGTGGAAATCAATATGGAAGAGGACAAAATCAGCAAACAAGTATTTAAGAATGCTGATAATGTTGAAGACTTCTATATGACACTTAGTGTTGTAGCCGGGAGTAAGCTGAAAGATCGCAAATCAACACTTGTATTTATAGATGAGATACAAGCTTATGACCATCTGCTCACACTATTGAAATTTCTTAACAACGATGGCAGGTACACGTTTATAGCTAGTGGGTCGATGCTTGGCGTGGCACTCAAAAACACGTCATCGCTGCCGATGGGTAGCATACGCATTGAGCACATGTATCCAATGGATTTTGAAGAGTTTATTATAGCAAACGGGGTTGGTGAAGAGGCAATAGGTGCGATGCGCAATAAGTTCAAAAAAGAAGAATCGCTACCTGATGCTTTGCACGTTAAGATGCTTGATTTATTTCGCAAATACTTGTTGGTTGGAGGTCTTCCGGCAGCTGTAGAAACTTTTGTGACCACACAAAACATACAAGAGATACGCACCATACACAATGATATTCAAGTTATGTACGGATTGGATGCATCGAAATATGAAGATGAGTCAAAACAGAAGCTCAAAATCAGACGTATACTTGAAATGGTGCCATCAAATCTAGAGAATAAAAAGAAACGCGTTGTGTATAAGGACATAGAAGGGAAACAATGGAAACGCGCCGAAAACTATATTGAAGAATTTGAGTATCTGATATCAGCGGGTGTGACGCTTGACGTGAAGGCGATAAGTCAACCGACGTATCCTCTTATACAGAATTGCGGGAAGAACCTGCTCAAGTTGTATTTGAATGATGTTGGATTGTTGTCAGGCATATACTATCATTACAATATAATGGCAATTATGAACAATGAGCTTAGTGTCAACCTAGGGGCTATTTATGAGACAGTTGTGGCACAAGAATTGAAAGCTCACGGATATCAGCTTTATTACTATGACAACAAGAAGAACGGTGAAGTTGATTTCTTGATAGATGATGTTGATAATTTGTCAGTGATACCTTTAGAAGTGAAATCGGGTAAAGATTACACCGTGCATAGTGCGCTAGATAAGTTTCTGTCAATAAAAGATTACAATGTGCACAAGGCATACGTGCTGTCAAATGAGGGGAGGATATACAAAGATAAAGGTATAACATACATCCCGATTTATGGGGTGATGTTTATATGAAAAGAGCCGGGGGCAGATGCCTCCGGCTCTTTATTAGTATGTCAGTTTGAGAATGTCAGATTAGTCGTTTGTGACTTCAGCTTGTGCCATTTCAGACTCGTTAGCTTCCATCTCGTTGAGAGAATCGAAGTCGTCTTTCGAACCAACAATGATGCGTTCGTATTCGCGCAAACCGGTACCGGCGGGAATAAGGTGACCGCAGATAACGTTTTCTTTCATGCCTGAGAGTGAGTCAGACTTACCGTTGATAGCAGCTTCGTTGAGCACTTTAGTTGTCTCTTGGAATGATGCTGCAGACATGAAGCTAGAGGTTTGCAGAGCAGCGCGTGTGATACCTTGAAGTATTTGTTCAGAGGTAGCGGGCACGGCGTCGCGAACGGTGATTGTGCGAAGGTCGCGGCGTTTGAGAGCAGAGTTTTCGTCACGGAGTTTGCGAGCGGTGATAATCATACCGGCTTGTATGGTTTCGCTGTCGCCGGCATCGGTAACGACTTTTTTGCCCCAAATGCGGTCGTTTTCGTCCATGAAGTCGCGTTTGTCAACGATTTGAGATTCGAGGAACATAGTGTCACCCGGATCGAGGATGTTGACTTTGCGCATCATTTGACGTACGATAACTTCGAAGTGTTTATCGTTGATTTTCACACCCTGCATACGGTAAACGTCTTGCACTTCGTTGACGATGTATTCTTGCACGGCTGTCGGACCCATGATGTTGAGGATGTCGGCCGGGGTGATAGCACCGTCAGAGAGGGGTGTACCTGCGCGAACGTAGTCGTTTTCTTGAACGAGCATTTGTTTTGACAGGGGAACGAGATATTTCTTAACTTCGCCGAGTTTAGAGGTGACCATGATCTCGCGGTTACCGCGTTTGATTTTACCGAACTTAACTTCGCCGTCGATTTCAGAAACGATAGCGGGGTTAGAGGGGTTGCGAGCTTCGAAGAGCTCGGTAACGCGAGGAAGACCACCGGTGATATCACCGGCGCCACCGGTAGCACGAGGAATCTTGATGACAGTAGCACCCGGTTTGATTTGTTCGCCTTCTTCGAGCATAAGGTGAGCACCCACAGGCAAAGAGTAAGTTTTGATGATAGTGCCTGAGTTGTCAACGATGTTGACTTCGGGGTTCTTAGTACGGTCACGAGATTCAACGATTATGCGGTCTTGGAGGCCGGATTGTTCGTCGACATCAACGCGGAAAGTAACGCCTTCGATGAGGTTAGAGTAAACGATTTTACCACCAACTTCGCTGATGAGGAGGGCGTTGAAGGGGTCCCATTCGCAGATTACATCGCCTTTGGTAACGGTGTCACCATTGTTGAAGTAAAGTTTAGCACCGTAGGGGATGTTAGCGTTTGTAAGCATCATGCCGGTGTGAGGATCGGTGATACGCATTTCTGCGAGACGACCGATAACAACTTGAACGGGTTTTCCGTTAGCGCCGATTTCTTCGGTTTCAACGGTGCGAAGTTCTTCGATTTCGAGGTTACCTTCGTAGCGAGAGGTAACAGAGTTAACAGCAGCGACGTTAGAAGCAACACCACCGACGTGGAATGTACGGAGGGTAAGCTGAGTACCCGGCTCACCGATAGACTGTGCAGCGATTACGCCGACAGCCTCACCGCGTTGCACGAGGCGGTTGTTAGAAAGGTTGCGACCGTAGCACTTAGCGCAGACACCTTTTTTGCTTTCGCAGGTGAGCACTGAGCGGATTTCAACGCTTTCGATGGGAGAAGCGTCGATACGGTCAGCAGCGGCATCGTTGATTTCTTCGCCGGCAGCAACGATAACTTCGCCGTTTGTTGGGTCGATGATATCGTGAACAGAAACGCGGCCGAGGATACGTTCGCCGAGTGAAGCGACGATTTCGTCGTTATTTTTGATAGCAGTGCAAACCAAGCCACGCAAAGTGCCGCAGTCTTCTTCGCGGATGATAACGTCGTGAGCAACGTCAACAAGACGGCGAGTGAGGTAACCTG
>CAZGAN010000005.1:0-31358 GCA_964523655.1 uncultured Bacteroides sp. | reverse complement strand
TGGCTATGGAGCCTGAAGATATGGTGCAACGCAAGCACTATTATGCTATTGTCGATGAGGTCGACTCTGTGCTTATCGACGATGCTCGTACTCCGTTAATTATTTCCGGTCCGGTACCTAAAGGCGATGATCAATATTTCAATGATTACAAAGCAAACGTTGAAAAAGTTGTGCAAGCACAACGTCGTTTGGTAACACAAATACTTTCACAAGCAAAAGCAAAACTTGCTTCTGACGACAAAGAAGAGAAAAAAGAAGGCGCATTGTTGCTTTTCCGTGCATTCAAAGGTCTTCCTAAAAATACAGCTCTTATCAAATTCCTCAGCCAAGAGGGTATGAAAAATTTGCTTCTCGAAACTGAAGCACACTATCTGCAAGATAATGCTCGCGAGATGCCTATTGTTACAGACCCACTTTACTTTGTAATTGATGAGAAAAACCGTAGCGTAGAGCTTACCGATAAAGGTATTGATGAACTTACCGGTAATATCAGCGACCCCTCATTCTTTGTGTTGCCTGATATCGCATCGCAGCTTTCAGAGCTTGAACACATAGCTGACACATCAGAACGTGCAGCTAAGAAAGATGAGCTCATGTCGAACTATGCTGTAAAAGCTGAACGCGTGCACACCGTGACCCAGTTGCTCAAAGCATACACCATGTTTGAAAAAGATGTGGAATATGTGATTGATGACAACAAAATTAAGATTGTTGATGAGCAAACAGGTCGTATCATGGAAGGCCGTCGTTATAGCGATGGCTTGCACCAAGCTATTGAAGCTAAGGAAGGCGTTAAAGTTGAGGCTGCAACACAAACATTTGCTACCATTACTCTTCAAAACTACTTCCGCATGTATCACAAACTCGCCGGTATGACCGGTACTGCTGAAACCGAAGCAGGAGAGTTCTGGGATATCTATAAACTTGATGTTGTGACAATTCCGACAAACCGTCCGATTGCTCGTATTGATATGAATGACCGCGTATATCGCACAAAACGTGAGAAATATGCAGCCGTAATCGAAGAAGTTGAGTCACTAGTAAAACAAGGACGTCCGGTATTGGTTGGTACAACATCAGTCGAAATTTCGGAGTTGCTCAGCCGCATGTTGCAAATGCGTGGCATCAAGCACCAAGTGCTCAATGCTAAGTTGCACCAAAAAGAAGCTGAAATTGTTGCTCTCGCCGGTCAACCCGGTAAAGTGACTATCGCTACAAACATGGCAGGTCGTGGTACTGATATCAAGCTTACACCTGAAGTGAAAGCTGCCGGTGGTCTTGCTATCATAGGTACAGAGCGTCACGAAAGCCGTCGTGTTGACCGTCAGTTGCGTGGTCGTTCAGGTCGTCAAGGAGACCCGGGTAGCTCAGTGTTCTATGTGTCATTTGAAGACCAACTCATGCGTGTCTATGCAAGTGACCACATCATGAAAGTGCTCGATAAACTTGGCTTTAAAGAAGGCGAAATGCTCGAGCATAAAATGATTAGCAACTCAATTGAAAAAGCTCAAAAACGCGTTGAAGAAAATAACTTTGGTATTCGTAAGCATTTGCTCGAATACGATGACGTTATGAATAAACAGCGCACATATATTTATAGCCGTCGTCAGCATGCACTTAAGGGCGAACGTATCGGTATTGATATCTCTAACATGATTTATGATGTTATTGAAAACCTTGTTGATACATATAGCGCTTCTACTGACTATGCTGATTTGCAACTTGAACTCATGAAGTTGCTCACCATTGAGCCGACTTTCACCGAAGAAGAGTTCGCAAACTTAGATCGCGAAGAGAAAGTGCATCAACTTCACACTGCAGCTATGGACGTGTTGGCTCGTCGCAGTGAACGCATCCGTGAGATTGTGCAACCCGTAATCAACGAAACTATTGCCGCAGGTGAAACCGGCGTTCGCGCAGTGCCCATCACAGACGGTAAACGCATATTCCGCATCCTCTTTGATCTTGAGGAAGCTGCACGCACAGAGTGTCGCTCAATCATAAAAGAATGGCAAAAGAAACTATTGCTATTGTCAATTGATGAGCTTTGGAAAGAGCACTTGCGCGAACTTGATGACCTTCGTCAGTCTGTACGCAATGCTTCGTACGAACAAAAAGACCCGCTGGTGATCTACAAGGTTGAATCGTTCCACATGTTTGAGCGTATGCTTTCAAACCTCAACAATAAAACAGTGTCAGCTCTTATGCGTGGACAAGTGTTCATGCGTCAAGCCCCGGCTCCCAGCCCCGAACAACAAGAGCAACAACAACCCGCGCGTCAGCAACCTGAAGTTACACGTGCAATGCCCACTCCGCGTTCACCGCAAGACTATAAATTGTCAAAGGCTACACTGCCTAGTGAAGAGGCTGCAGCAGCACAACGCGCAGCAGCATCAGCACCTCAAGGTGAGCAGCAAAAGACAATGCCTATTAAGGCTGAGCATCGTGTTGGTCGCAATGATCCTTGTCCTTGTGGCTCAGGAAAGAAGTATAAAAACTGCCACGGTCGTGGCCTTTAATAAAAAATCGTTTTAATTTAATCCAAACACATTTAGAAGCATGAAAAAACTTATTGCTGCTGTAGCAGTGGCTGCAACATGTTGCACCGGAGCTTTCGCTCAAACTGAGATATACAACAACCCCGATAATCACCCATATTTCGGAGTTCGTGCGTCACTCGATGTTACTTGCCCCGGCGATGTGAATATCAAAGGAGCTAGCACTTCAATTGATATGATGGATAATGGTGCGGGTTTCTCTGTAGGCGCTATCTACAACGTGCCTATTTACTACAACTTGTACTTTGAACCCGGAGTGTCAGTGTATAAACACAATGCGAAGTATAAAAGCTCAATTGTTGAAAGCAGCGATTACAGCAAGGTTACACTCGGTGAGTGGGGTTTTGAAATTCCGTTGATGTTTGGATATCACTTTGATTTTGCTCCAATTCGTTTGTCGGTGTTCACCGGCCCGGAATTCCGCGTAGGTCTTTCAGGAAAAACGCACTATACTGCAAATCTGAATGGTGTGAAGATGAAAGGCTCAGAGTCAATATATGGCGATGACGGAGCATACAATCGCGCTGACGTTTCATGGAAATTTGGCGTTGGGTTGAGCTATGAGCACTATTACTTTGCAGTCAGTGGCGCTGCCGGATTGTGCAATTGGCTGAATGATGTTGAGTATATAGACGGCACTCTGCCAAATTACTCAGGAGTTAAACTCACCCAACATCGCAATACTGTTAGTGTGACATTGGGCTATAACTTTTGATTATTTTAAATCAAAATAAAAAGCAAAGCGTTCGGTTTTTAATCGGGCGCTTTGCTTTTTGTTTATATTTTGGAATAAAAGTGCCCTTTAGTGAAAATTGATGATGATTGCGAAAAGTGCAATTAAGAATAATTAACGGTAAATTGCTAAATATTTTCTCGTTTTTAGTTGTTTTCAGCGTTTTTATGCTTAAATTTGCTGCCGATAAAGGCGATTCTTTATCAAATAACTAAATAACTAATCAAACGATAGTAAATAAAAATAATAAACCCACATAACCTACCATCTAAATTCTTAAGTATGGATATTAATAATATCATGACCAACCTGGAAGCAAAACACCCGGGTGAAAAAGAGTACCTTCAAGCAGTGAAAGAAGTACTCATGTGTGTTGAAGATGTATACAATCAACACCCTGAATTTGAACGTAACAAAATTGTAGAGCGCATGGTTGAACCTGACCGCATCATCACTTTCCGTGTAACATGGATTGATGACAAAGGTGAAGTGCAAAACAACCTTGGCTATCGCGTACAATTCAACAATGCAATTGGCCCGTACAAAGGCGGCATTCGTTTCCACGCTTCTGTTAACCTTTCAATCCTCAAATTCCTCGGTTTCGAACAGACATTTAAAAATGCATTGACAACTCTCCCGATGGGCGGAGCAAAAGGCGGTAGCGATTTCTCACCCCGTGGTAAGAGCGATCGTGAAATCATGGCTTTCTGTCAAGCATTCATCCTCAACTTGTGGAAAAACCTCGGTCCCGACCGCGATGTTCCCGCAGGTGATATAGGTGTTGGCGGCCGCGAAGTTGGCTACATGTACGGCATGTATAAAAAACTCGCTAACGAATGCACCGGCACATTCACAGGTAAAGGCCTTTCTTTCGGCGGTAGCCTTGTTCGTCCTGAAGCAACCGGTTTCGGTGCTCTCTACTTCGTGCAAAGCATCCTCAAAACAAAAGGCGAAGAAGTTAAAGGCAAAACAATCGCTATCTCAGGTTTCGGTAACGTAGCATGGGGCGCAGCTCTCAAAGCTACCGAACTTGGTGGTAAAGTTGTTACCCTTTCAGGTCCTGATGGCTATATCTATGACCCCGAAGGTCTCAATGCTGAAAAGATTGACTATATGCTAGAACTCCGTGCTAGCGGTAACGACGTAGTTGCTCCTTATGCTGATAAATTCCCCGGTGCTACATTCTATGCAGGCAAAAAACCTTGGGAACAAAAAGTTGATATTGCACTTCCTTGCGCAACTCAAAACGAAGTTAGCGGTGAAGATGCTAAACAACTTGTTGCTAACGGCGTGAAACTCGTTGCTGAAGTTTCTAACATGGGTTGCACACCTGAAGCTATTGACACATTCCTTGCTGCTCGCATCACTTATGCTCCCGGTAAGGCTGTTAATGCCGGTGGTGTTGCTACTTCAGGCCTCGAAATGAGCCAAAATGCTGAACACCTCCAATGGTCAGCTAAAGAAGTTGATGATCGTTTGCACGAAATCATGGCAAACATCCACGAGCAATGTGTTGCTCATGGCACAGAGCCTGATGGATATGTAAACTACATGAAAGGTGCTAACATTGCAGGCTTCATGAAAGTTGCTGATGCAATGATGGGACAAGGCGTATATTAATAAGATATATCCCAATTATAAAAGAAAAACAGCTCACACGAATGTGCGAGCTGTTTTTCTTTTGTGAATTTAAAATACATATGAAATGAAAAAAGGATTGTTCGATGATCTACGTGTTTATTTTGTGAGTGCAATGCAGTTTTCTTCGGCGATGCGTCGCAGATTAATAATTGCATAGCGCATACGTCCAAGAGCTGTGTTGATGCTTACGCCGGTGCGGTCTGCAATTTCTTTGAACGACATGTTTGCGTAATAGCGCATCACAAGCACCTGGCGCTGCTCGCGGGGTAGGGCTTTGATTAGGTGGCGCACATCATCGCGAATAGCGTTGTTTATGAGCACGTCTTCAATTGTGCTATCAGAAAGTTCACGGCGATTCAGCAGGTCGTAGTCAGTTTCGTCGGTAGAGATAGTGGCTTCAGATTTTTCTTGGCGGAAGTAGTCAATGACAACATTGTGGGCAATGCGAAGTTGCCACGATGCGAATTTGCCATCGGCATAGTATTTGCCTTGCTTGATAGTCATGATAATCTTCACGTATGTCTCTTGAAACACGTCATCAGCAACATCCACATCTTTCACGAGGTGCAAGATGTAGTTGTAAACTCTTTTCTGGTGACGCTCAAGAAGCACATCAAATGCTTGATTGTTGCCGTCGGCAAACTTGGCAATGAGATTGTCATCACTGAGCATTTTAAGTTGATACATTTTACTCTTAATTTTGTTTTTGGAGTAGAAATATACTATAGGCAGAAAGTTTTTAAAAATTTGATATTTTAAGTTGTCTAATTGAAACGATATCTAATGTGATATGTGGTTTACTGATTGAAAATCACGGCAAAACTAATAAAAAAGTTTTAAGTATACAAACTTTGACAAAAATAATTGCAAAAAAAGGTCAAATAATTGATAAAGTGGGCTATTTTTTACAAATCGAATACAATAATTTGTGCGCTTCAAGCGTTATATCAATAGTTTAATCATTTAAATAGGCTTGCCTATGAAGAAGTTTTCTACTCCATTACCGCAGGTTTCTGCGATTCCAATTTCAGTGCACAATGTACGTGCGCCTAAAAAACAAACGATAGCGTTTTTGCGCCAATTCGCACGCGTGTATCAACCTATCAAATCGCTACCCGGAATAGTGCTTAATTAGGGTTTTAACACGCTATAAATCATAAAAAACACTAATTTTGTGCGCATGCCTATCAAAAAAGTAAATCGAGCGCTTGCAAGTATTCGAAATTTTGATTACCTTTGCGCTCGATTTTAGTAACTCATTTCAACTAATTTAATAACAATGCATTACGAAACCGTTTTCATTTTAACTCCCGTTTTGTCTGATGTTCAGATGAAGGAAGCGGTAGAAAAGTTCAGCAAGGTTCTCACCGACAATGGTGCTACCATCGTGAACACTGAAGAATGGGGCCTCCGCAAATTGGCTTACCCCATCGCTAAAAAATCAACCGGCTTCTACACTCTCATCGAGTTTGACGCAGACCCCCAATCAATCAAAAAGCTCGAAATCGCTTATCGTCGTGACGAGCGCGTGCTCCGCTTCTTGACTTTCCGTCAAGACAAATATGCTGCTGAATATGCTGCTAAACGTCGCAGCCTCAAAGGCGCTAAAGCTAACGAAACTGTAACTGTAGAAGAATAAGGAGAATAAAGACATGGCACAACAATCAGAAATTCGCTATCTCACTCCGCTTTCAGTGGACGTTAAGAAGAAAAAATACTGCCGTTTCAAACGTAGCGGTATCAAATATGTTGATTACAAGGACCCCGAATTCCTCAAAAAATTCCTCAACGAGCAAGGTAAGATTTTGCCCCGTCGCATCACCGGTACTTCGCTCAAATTCCAACGCCGCGTGGCTCAAGCCGTTAAACGTGCTCGTCACCTCGCGTTGCTTCCCTATGTAACCGACCTTATGAAATAACCTTTAAGCACAAGGAAATACGATTATGAAGATTATTCTTAAAGAAGACGTTCAAGGCCTTGGATACAAGGACGACGTTGTTGAAGTTAAAGCAGGCTACGGTCGCAACTTCCTCATCCCTACAGGTAAAGCTGTTATCGCTACTCCTTCTGCTCTTAAGGTCCTCGCCGAAAATCAGCGTCAACGCGCTCACAAGCTCGCTAAAATTAAAGCTGATGCAGAAGCTCTCGCAGCTCAAATTCAAGGTGTTGAAAACCTTGTTATCGCTGCTAAAACTAGCGAAACCGGCACAGTATTTGGTTCAGTTAACGCTGCTCAAATCGCTGAAGCTCTCGAGAAAAACGGCATCGCCGTTGATCGCAAGCTCATCGTTGTAGCTCCCGTTAAAGAAGTTGGCAAATACACTGCTACTGTTAACCTCCACAAAGAAGTTAGCGCAGAGCTTTCATTCGAAGTGGTAGCTGAATAAATTAGAACACATTCCCAATTCTAATATACCCCTCCACAATGGCTGCGTTGCGACAACGCGGCCATTATTTTTTAGACTTATATAAAATTACTGTAAGATGGTAAAACATATAGTATCATTTAAACTCACCGGCACTGCTGAAGAACGTCGCACTGTTGCCGAAGCTTTTAAAGCCGCTCTTTTGGCTTTGCCCGAAAAAATTGATGTGCTTCAATCAATGGAAGTAGGTATCAATGAAAATCCTGCAGAAGACTGGGACGTTGTTCTTACTGCTATTGTTCCGACAATGGCAGACGTAAACGTCTACGCCAAACATCCTGCACACGTTGCTGCTGCAGGTCTGCTCGCCGGTCACAAAGAAAATCGTGCTTGCGTGGATTATGAATTCTAAAGCTAAGATATGTGTTTCATCATGTCTTTAAACGCTTTTCGCGTGGCTAGACAAGTGAATACATCTCCTTTAGTGACAAAATTTTCAGGGTCGGAAATGCTAATCATTTCCGGCTCTTTTGATTTTACGCCGAGAAGTCCGATGTTTTCGGTGGGGCGACATGCTGCTACCAGAGTGACTTTGTAGTCTGAGAGCTTTAGCTGGGTGTATGATATGCCTTCAAAGTAGCGTGGCGCCTTAAATTTGGCAATGATCGTCTCCTTGTCAACGTTCATGGTCACAACATCGCTGCCAAGCACCATTTCAAGCGCGAGGTCGGATGCTGCTCGTTGTTCAGGAGTGAGAATACGATCTAGCTCGAAACATTCAAGTATTGAGTAGTGGAGAGGGTCAATAGCTCGAGCGTATATGTGTTTCACCCCAAGTTGCTTCAGCAAGGCAACTGTTTTTACACTGGCGCCAAAGTTCTCGCCAATAGCCACTATCACTAAATCAACGTTTTTCAACGGTAGTACAGATAGAGCTGATTCGTCGGCACTATCAACAAGATATACTGTTGAAATGTAGTCTTTAACAGCCTCTATGCTCGATGAGTTGTTGTCTGCACCAATTACTTCGTGACCCATCGAAGTGAGGTCGCGTGCAAGATTTGAGCCGTAAATGCCAAGGCCTATTACTAGATATCGCATGAGTGTATTAGTTTATAATTACATTTTCTGATGGGTAGTGTGGTGAGCTGTCGTGGCGAGCTGTGAACATGCCAGTGAGTAGCGATAGCAAGCCAACTCGACCGAGAAACATAGCAACGCATAGCACTCCGCGAGAGGCTGTGCACAAGTCGTTGGTGATGCCTAGTGATGAACCAACTGAAAAGACGGCAGAAACCACTTCAAAAATCACAGAGCGCATGGGCAAATTGGGTTCTAAAAGCATCAATATGACGGCAAAGGCCAATGTAGATATCAGTGATAGCGTTACAACGGCATTTGCTCGGCGCACAGAAGGCGTGGCTATATTTCTGTGAAAGGCAGTTATGCCTTGCTTCTGTTCGATGATAGAACGCAAATTTAGTATGATTACACCGATGGTATTAACTTTAACACCGCCGGCCATAGATTGAGACGAACCTCCAATCCACATTTGCACCATGATTAGGAGTAATGTGACGTTCATGAAATCGCCCGGATTGAGCGAAGCATATCCGCCACTACGTGGAATCAGCGAATTGAAAACTGACTGCACTGCGCGTTTATAAACGCTCATGCCTGCCATTGTGTTGCTACTCTCAAGCACGAAGAATGAAAGAGAGCCAATGATAAGAATGATTGTAGTTGTGTATAGCACTAATTTGGTGTTAAAGTCGTAGATGTGCACCGGCATAGTCTTCTTTGGCTGGTGCGTGATTATACGCCAAAAGCGTTTTGCATATTGCACTACAATGTCTTTCACGTTAACAAGTATCGGGTAGCCAATACCTCCGGCAAACAAGAGTATCGACATCACAATGTATATGCTCTGATTACCGTTCATTAGTGCGGAGTTTGCCATGCCGTTTGGCAAGTTTGAAAAGCCAACGTTGCAGAAGGCTGACATGGAGTGAAAAATCGCCACGCCAATTTTTGACTCAAAATCCAGGTGTAAATTTTCCGGAAGCGTTAAGTAAACAGCCACTGCGCCAATTAACTCCACTATTATTGTGAATGTGAGTATGTACAACAGCGTAGGCAGCAATGAATTCATTGATTTCGAGTATATCATATCTTTCACCAGTAATTGACTGTAGATTGATTGATTTCCGCTGAAAAATAGCGCGAAAAAGCTGGTGAAAGTGATGATGCCCAAGCCTCCAATTTGAAACAACACAGAGAGTACAATTTGTCCGATTGTTGTGAAGGTGGTTGGTATGTCAACCGGGCATAATCCGGTGATGCAAACAGCGCTGGTCGACACAAACAAAGAGTCTATGTACGATATGCCGTGATGGGTGCATCGTGGCATCATCAGCACCATAGAACCTATAAATATGAGGAGCGTGAAACTTCCGGCAAGAAGCAGGGTGGGGTTTGTGCGTCGTCCCATCATTTTCATAATGCCGTAGCATAGTTCTACTGCTGAATATGTGCCGAGCGCAAGATAAAGGAAGTAGTTGCTATGTATAGCTTGAGAAACGAAGTTGTGCGATGGTGAGAAAAACCACGGCACAAACGTTAGCAAGAGTAGCACGTCAACAACCCATTTTATGAAACGAGTTTCGCGTATAGTCTCTTGAAATTTTAGAGCAAGATTAAAGATTACGTTTATGATGAATGTGAGTTGCACTGAGTGCATGATGCTCTTTGTTATGGCAACATGTGTGGGATTATGCTCATAGCCAACGTAAACAATCAATGTGGTGATGCAAAGCATTGCCACAATCCATGTCACAACTTCCAATACTTTTGAAAGCAATCGGATTGTGCTGGCAAACTGCACAACAAATCTGCGGTAGTTGAAAATTAACTCTCGCCACTGATGCTCTAATATGATGCGCAATTTGTAAAACATTAATAATAAAACGTTTTGATAGCTCAAATTATTGCATGTGCGCTTTAAAACAAAAAAAGTAAATAATGAGGCATTATTAATAAAATTTATGGTCAAATTATTTGACTATTAGAAAAAATTTGTAATTTTGCTAGTGCTATAACTTCAAAACCGAGAATCGTAAGTGAGAACGAAAAACATGAATATTAACAACTTAAATCAATATAGTACTAAAATGAAACTACGTACCTTTATGATAGCTGCTATTGCAGCTGTGTTTACGGCATTGTCGGTTTCGGCAGATGAGCCGTTCAGATTGCATCGCTATGATTCGTTCATGGCAGGACGTGTCACGCCGCAAAGCATTGTCTTTGTGGGTAACTCAATTACAAACATGGGCTTATGGGCTGAAACATTCGGCGATGATGCTCGTTGTTTGAATCGTGGTAATTCAGGCGCGGTGTCAAGCGAAACACTTGAAAATATTGAGAGTGTGCTTATCGGACACCCGGCAAAAATCTTTTTGATGATAGGAACAAATGATTTGGGTAGTAGCTACTCCGATGAAATCCCTTTTGCTAATGTGAGCGCTATCTTGTCGCGTATTCAAGATGAATCGCCAGAGACTGATATCTACCTCACGTCAGTGTTCCCAAGCACGGTTGGCACTCGCTCGTTGGAAAATATTTCGGCTCTAAACAAAAAGTATCAAACTTTGGTCGATAATAAGAAAGTGCACTATCTTGATTTATATGATGACTTGATGGGCATAACCACCGGCGAATTTAGTTTTGATAAGCTACACATGGGCCCCGTAGGTTACAAAATTTGGTGCGACAAGGCTGCGCAAATATCAGGTGATGAAACATTGGTGTCATCGTTGATTGATAAAGACCAGATGAGTAGTAATGCTTGCGGTTTGTCAGGCTCTAACGGCATGCGCACACAAATGTTTTGCGAGCTTCCAAGTTATGCAAACGATGTGTGGATTTTTGGCGATGAAATGGTGAACGGAGGCGAATGGAACGAACTGCTCGGCGGTTTGGCAACGGTGAAAAATCGTGGCTGGAATTGGGGCTATGGAGGCTTGACAATCACCAATTACACTACAGTGATGGAAAATTTGCTGTCAACAGATAGCAATAAGATGACAAAAGAAGCTCCCAAACAGATATTCTTTTATGTTGGCACAAACGAGCTGAGTAATAGCACTGCAGTTGCAACAGTGAAAGAGCGCTATCGTGCTCTCATTGAGAAAACTAAATCAGTTGCTCCGAGTACTCAGCTTTTTATAATGTCGTTGACTCCTCATGGCACTAAGGCAACAAATACGCTTACTCAATCATATAACGAACAATTTGCTGCACTTGCATCAGAAACCGGAGCTACGTATGTTGATATATTCACACCGTTAGCAGATGGCAACTTGTCTCCAAGCTCGGAATACATGAACTCAAACTATGTATATGGCAAAGGCTACAATAAAATTGCCCAAATCATAGGTAAATATATCGACGGTGCAAACCCGTTGTCTGATGATGAATTTGACGCTCAATATGCTGCAATAAAAGCTCGCAATGTGTTGGGCAAAGCTGTTGCATCAGCGAAACCATTGTTGCAAAGTGATAACGTTAGTGAGACGTACCTTGCTAACTTGCAATCAGAAGTTGATGCGGCAAAGAAACTATTGCAAGGTGAGACTGTGCAAGCATCGGTCTATGAAGCACAAGCAGAAACACTGAATGATTTGTCGTCGGCAATTCAAATTATTGC
This sequence comes from uncultured Bacteroides sp., assembly GCA_964523655.1. Lineage (GTDB taxonomy): Bacteria > Bacteroidota > Bacteroidia > Bacteroidales > Muribaculaceae > CAG-873. The sequence continues at coordinate 19,351 of CAZGAN010000005.1, read as the reverse complement.
CGAAGGAGGCTCATCTGACTCACGAGTGTCTTTTAAGGAAAAGTTGGCAGCAATAGAGTCGGCTGTAGAAGCAGCAAATATAGGTGATGATCTGGGTCAATACTCGCTGACCTATGATGGTTGGAGTGATGATTTGGCTGCAGTTAAGGCTATGCTCGCTGACGGCTCAAACAATTACAATGAACTTGAATGCGCTTTGCTTATTTCACGATTGCAATCTGCAGTTGATGGATTGAGCATAAACCTACCTCAACCCGGACGCTATATCCGAGTAAAAGCTTCACAAGCATACGTTAACAGTAGCTCTTATGCCTCTACATTCAATGGCGTTGCCACATATTTGTCTTCAGCGTGTAAGCAGAATACAGTAAATAGTGGTACTGATTGGCAGGCAGTATGCGTTAACTCCAAGACAGACGACAACGAAGCCTCTACTATTTTTTACTATGAGCCGGTGGCGGGTAGTGAATACGGCCATCTTGTTAGCTATGATGAAGGCCGCTACGCTTATACGGGAAAGGGGAACATGCTTGGGTTTCATCAAGGTTCGGCAGATGAAAATGCCGGAGTCGCAACGATTGTCGGCTTTCAGGCAGCTTTGGCTGAGTCGGGAGCATATCACTTTCGATACAACATACAAGGCACATCTATTGAGTCGGCACGTGTGTTGTCATGTTCCGGCAATGGTTCGGTTGTTAACGGTGGGTCTGCAACTGCTGAAAAGCTGAAAAGCTATGTGTGGAGCAATGTTGAACTTGAATATGTTTATGAGCTTCCGGTGACTATTGATACTGACGGCCGTGCATCATTTGCTGCTCCGGTAGCAGTGACTGTGCCAAATGAGTCAGGTGTTGAATTCTTCGTGGTTACACATTCAAATGGTGTGTTGAAGATACACCAAGTGTCACCGGGTGAAACATACGCTGCCGGAACAGCATTTCTGATTAATGGCGCTGCCGGTGCAAAAGTGCAGTTTGCCGTAAAATATGACGCGTCAGATGCTGATGCATCGTATTTGAATGAGTCTGTGCGTAGCTCTGTGGCTCTTGATTCGCACGTAGCTGTTAACGGTATTACCTCTTTTGCCAAAACAAATGCTGCAGTAGAAACAAGGACAGACGCATCAACAATTGCTTTTGCTGCACTTGCCGATGGCGATGATGTAAAAGCTAATAGCTCTGTGATTGATGTGCCTACAAGTAAATTGTGCGCTCAAACAGCGTCAAGTTTCAATGTGCCATTGTCAAAAGGCGTTGATGGTGGCGATTTGTATTTCGATTTAAGTAAAAATGCAGAGACTGATGGCGTTAATGCGATAGTAGTTGAACGACTCAATGGCAAAAACATCATTTATGACTTGCAAGGTCGCAGTGTAAATAATCCGCAAACTGGTCAAATTTATGTAGTTAACGGCGAGTTAAAGAAATTATAATCAGATGTAAATACATATAAACAATCCCCAGCGAGATTGAAACCTTGCCGGGGATTGTTATTGATATGAGAATTGTGTATTAGCTTTTCTTCAACTTGTAACCGATATAAATGCCATCGTATGATTGCAACAAGCTGGTTACAGTGCTAATTGTTGAGTTGCTTGTGAGTTTTGAAACTGTTTGCATGAGTGTCATCAAGCGTTCAGCATCGAATGTGAGGTTGAGTTGGTTGCCTGACTTTGTAGCAATAGAGTTAATAGAGCCTAGAGTGTAGGCACCAAAAGCGCTGAAGTTGAAAGCAAGAGTGCCATCATCGTTTTTAGAAATGGTGCCGCTGAGTGAACCAACTTTCATTTTCATTGTGAAGTTGTATGATGAATCAACGGTGAGAACAACGTTGTTCATGCCCATTTTTTTGTAGTAGGGAGCAAGTTTGTTCTCAATTTGAGTAGATGCAGCTGCACCGCCAATGCTTTTGAGGATATCGTTGCTGCTGAAAGCTACAGCCGGTGAGCTATATTTCCATGTGCCAACGAGGTCATCAAGAGAAAAACTGCTGCTTGCTGTTGCATTTTGTATAGTTTGTCCGAGCGTGCCGAGCAAGCTGCTTAAACCGCTGGCAGTGCTTTGGGTTGATGATGAGCTAGAACTTGATGATGAACTTGATGTTGTGGTGTTCTTTAACGCACCGAGAAGGTCGCTGAGGCTTTGTGCCTGTGCACTTGCAGAAACAATAAATAATGCTGCCAGTGCAATTAAAAATTTCTTCATAATTAGTTGTTTGTTATTGAATGTTCGGTTATTTCTTTATCAATGTTTTCAAAAACTGAGTTTTGTGACTTATATTCAGGCACAATTTGCTTCATTTGCGCAACAATATCGTGTGTGCATTGTGTCTTGACTTTTTCGTGCAACACTGTCAGATTAGCGCATACATCTGCGTAGTCGTATGTACGCACCTTGGCAATCATGATTTTTTTGTGTTGAGTGGCTGTGGTCAATTCTTTCTCATTGAGAAGTTCTTCGTAGAGCTTTTCACCCGGACGAAGTCCTGTCTCAATAATGTTTATATCAACATTCGGACGCAAACCGCTGAGCGAAATCATGCGGCAAGCGAGGTCGTATATCTTCACGGGTTTGCCCATGTCGAATATGTATATTTCACCGCCCTTACCCATGCATCCGGCCTCAAGCACAAGCGAGCAAGCCTCGGGTATGGTCATGAAGTAGCGTATTATGTCGCGATGCGTAACGGTTATTGGGCCACCTTCTGCAATTTGTTTGCGGAATAAAGGTATAACAGAGCCGTTAGAGCCAAGCACATTTCCAAATCGAGTGGTTATGAAGTTGGTTGATGCACGATGCTCATTTTTGATGTTGAGAGCAAGTGATTGCACGTAAATCTCAGCAATACGCTTTGATGCGCCCATGATGTTTGTGGGGTTTACGGCTTTGTCTGTAGAAATCATTACAAATTTCTCTGCCCCGTAGCGCATTGACAAGTCAGCTACGTTTTTTGAGCCGAAAACGTTTGTTACTACTGCCTCAACAGGGTTAGCTTCCATCATCGGAACGTGCTTATAGGCGGCAGCGTGATACACTATTTGCGGGCGATAATTACTGAAAATATCGTTCATGCGAGTGTAATTAGCTACGTCAGCTATGCACATCACCTTGCTCACACCGGGAAAATTGCGGTCAAGCTCCAATTGCAGTTCATGCATTGGCGTTTCTGCTTGGTCAACAAGAATTATGCGACCGGGATTGTATGAGGCTATCTGACGCACAATTTCGCTGCCAATCGAGCCTGCTGCACCGGTGATTAGAACCGTCTTGTCGCGCGTTGTTTCTGCAATGCGTGGATTATTGTTGACAATCGGATCGCGGCTGAGCAAGTCTTCGATTTTGATATTTTGCACGTGTGTTGACACGTTTGCTCGTTGCTTGTCTGCAGCGTCAAACTCCTCAATGCGATTAAGCATCAATAGTTTGATGTTGTTGTGCAAGAAAACATCGGCACCTTCTGTGCGCATGAACTCAATTTGGTCATGCAAAAAAAGTAGGGTGTCTGATTTGTATGATTTAAATATGTTGCCGATGTTTTCTTTCGAATAGGCAACAATTGGTATTCCATTGATGAGAGAGCCTGAGTTTTTACCGTCAAGACTTAGCAAGAGTACCGGTTCATACGACCCATTAGACTCTGCTGCCAAAGAGGCGGCAAGGGCAAATGAGTTATATCCGGATCCAAGTATAACCGTTGGCCTGCGTTTTAGCGGATCCTCCATGTTGCGATACACATACTTAATGACTAAACGTATCAGCATGAGCATAGAGAATGAAATCACACCAAGCACAAAAATACTCCAAATGCCAATGAAATGGGTGTTGCTATATGATGACTGCACAATCTCGACTATCACTCCAAAAACTGACGCTGTGAGTATAGTCATGATTATGCGATACGTATCTTCAAAGGCTGAAAGTCTGATTATAGATTTGTAAGGTTTTACAAGAAGCATTGCAAGTACATATACAATTGCAACAATAGCTACTTTTGAAGGTATGGCATAAGCCCACCCGGTTAAATCATAGGTTGGGTCGGGATTAAAGTTAAGGGTAAGTACTGATGCTGCTATAACTATAATGATATCTACGGCAAAGACCATCCATTGTGGTGATGGAGCTTTGCGGAACTGTTGCATCAGCCGTGATTGAGAAATGAGCTTAAAAAAGTGACGCTTCATTAGAACTTAATTTTAGGCAAGTCGTTTTTTTGAGAACAAATGTTATATATGTTAAAATGAGATTAGTACGTGCAAAGGTAGTCAACAATCAGACAATGAACAAAAAAATTTTACTAAAATTCACGTTTTATTTACAGAGCGATAGCACTTTTTTGATAATTTATGGCTATCTTTGTGCTCAATTGCTTTTCGTCACATTTTTGTGACTATAATAACTCGAAATTTTAATATTAAATCTTTTTATTTAATAAATAATGAATAAACGTATTCTTTCAATTGCCGGCAAACCTGGCTTGTTTAATCTTGTAAGCCAAGGTAAAAATATGCTTATCGTTGAAAACATTGAAACCGGAAAGCGAATCCCGGCATACGCTGCCGACAAAGTTATTTCGCTCGGTGATATTGCTATATACACAAACGAAGAAGACAAACCTCTCTACGATGTTTTTCAAGCTATTGTTGAAAAAACAAACGCTTCTGTTGTTGACGTGAAAGCTCTCGACACTGTTGAAAAGCTTCGTGGATATTTTGCTGAAATTCTCCCTGATTTTGACCAAGACCGTGTACACAACAACGACATCAAAAAAGTTTTTGCATGGTACAACCTTTTGGTTAAAAACGGCATTACTGATTTTAAAGCTGAAGAACCTGCTGAAGCTCCTGAAGCTTAAAATCGAATAACCCGTGAGGGTAGTGTACTAAATTTATTTTCCGCACAAGCACGTTTCATGCTCTTGTGCGGTTTTTATTGTATTTATATGCGATTATTTTATTTTTTCTCTCTTTTGTGCGCTACCATTTGTGCACAAGCTTATGATTGGCAACCTGATTCTTTGACCGGGTATGAAAAAGCCACAATAATACGTTCTGATGGAAATCAGTGCACAGTTATCCGAAAACAAGCATCAAAACGCGACGTGGCGGTGCTGTATGTGCATGGCTATAACGACTATTTCTTTCAAAAAGAAATGGGCGACAGATTTGTTGACTCATGCTATAACTTTTATGCTGTTGACTTGCACGGCTATGGCCGATCAATACGTCATGGTGAAGTGCCATATCAAGCAAAAAGCGTTTCGGAGTATTATGAAGATATTGACTCGGCGTTGGCTGTTATGCGCAACGATGGAGTGAAAGAAGTTGCGTTGATGGGACACTCTAACGGTGGCTTGATTACGGCATCTTTTTTGAATGATAAACCTGATGCAATAGTTAAGGTATTGATACTAAATAGTCCGTTTCTTGAGTGGAATATGAGTGGAGCCATGCGCAAAGTGGCTATACCAGGAGTGGCTCGATTGGGCCGTCTATTCCCTAATATGTCAATTAGCCAGGGTAATAGCACTGCCTATGGCGAAAGTCTGCTCTCTGCTTACCATGGCGAGTGGAACTACAATGTGGAATGGAAAACAATGCATCCGCGCAAAGTTACAGCCGGATGGATTCGGATGATTCGTGATGCGCAGAAACGTCTTCGTAAAAATAAAGGTAATCTGAATTTGCCAATATTGTTGATGCACTCAGCCATGAGTGTAAATGACAGTAAATGGACTGAATTACATCAAAAAGCTGACGCTGTGCTAAATGTTGATGATATTTGCAATCAAGGTAGCGCTTTAGGCCCAGATGTTACCGATGTGAAAATATACGGTGGCATGCACGACCTGATTTTGTCGGAGCCTAAAGTGCGTGAAGAAGTTTATAATTCTATTTTTGAGTGGCTTCATCGCCACTTGTAGTAGCCGGAGCATTTGCTTTTTGGTCGCGGGCGATTTGTAACTGACGTTCAAGTCGCTCGCGTTCTATTAGGGCATTTCTCAAACTGTCTTTTTGCGCTGCTAATTGCCAAGCAGCGCCAATAGATTCGCAATCTGTGGCGCTGAGATTAATCTTTACGCTGCCTTTACTGCCGCTAGCTGTGGCTATTGCTTTCTGTGGATTCTCTCTGAGATACTTACCTAAATCGTTTACGCGTTCAGGCGCTATAGACGCCATTGTGCCATCGCTCACTGTGATGTCAATAGCATATTGAGAGCCATCAGCGAGGTTAAATACAAGTTTATTAAGATTTATATCTTTACCTGCATTCACGGCTAGAGTCCATGGTGTGTCTTCAGCATCGCTTTCACTGTTTACGCGCGCTTGAATACTCGTTTTTGCTGCAAAACTGCTAACATCATTGTATGTGCCGGTCTTGTAAATATAATATCCGGCCAACGAACTCGATGGTTTTACTAACTTGAAATTTTGCTCAAGGTTAGCTATAGTTTCTTTGCTTTCTGCAATTTGTTTTTCGAGTTCCGGAATGCGTTTTTGCGACCAGCTCTCCATGACTTGAGCACGTTTGGCTATTGTGCCTCGGCGCACCTCAATTTGCAATGGATACGCTTTATTGAGCGAGTCGATGAGGGTTAGAGCTTCCTCATAGTTTTGCACGTTGATAGCGCTGTCGATTTTTGCATCAAGAGCCTCGGCAGCTTTTTTCTCTGAGTCGTCTTTGCCACAAGCGCAGAACATCAGAGACGCTGCGATGGCAGAGGTGGCTAATATGTTGTGTTTCATTATTTCTTTTTAGCTGGTTTTGATACTTCTTTAAATGCGACAGAGTCGCTGCGAGTCACATCTTTCACTCCTTTTATGGCTTTAATCTTCTTAATCAAGTCATTAAGGGCTTGCGTATTGCTTATGCCAACAACCACATAGCCTTGAAAAAGTCCGTCGTTTGAGTCGATTGAGATGTTGCGCAGTGACGTGCTCTTTTCTTTGTTGATTATTGATGTGATGTTGGTGACAATGCCGATATCGTCGTGACCAATAATGCTAAGTGTGGCAGCCATTTGTCCGTCAAATTTGCCACTCCAGCGTGTGCGAATCACACGATAAGGATATCGGCTGCGTATGTTGCGGGCATTCGGGCAATCATCACGGTGTATTTTAACTACACCTTCTGACGAGATAAAGCCAAACACATCGTCTCCGTAGATAGGATTGCAGCATTTTGCTAACTTGTAGTTCAGACCTTTCACAATGCCATCACCGGTGCCGATTTCAAGTATATCGTTGTCGTGACTTGGTGTCTCTTCGGGCGGAGTTTGCATCACGTATTCTCCTGCCGATACGGCAGCAGATTGCTCTGCTTGCTTTTCGCATAGTGCGAGATACGCGTCGGCAATACTATTAATATCAATTGCTTCTTCGGCAAGTTTGCTAAAGAAGTCAGTTGATGTTTTGTAGCCCATTTTCTTGATGAGCTTCATCAGTATGGCTTCTTGAATCTCTATTTTGCGATTTTTGAAGCGACGCTGCATCAGCTCTTTACCAAGCTCTGCCGTGCGCGATTCTTGCTCTTTGAGCACAATGCGTATTTTGTTGCGAGCCTTGCCCGTAATAACAAAGTTCAGCCAGTCGCGCTTAGGCTGCTGGGTGTTTGACGTGAGTATTTCAACTGTGTCACCGCTTTGCAGCTTGTGATTTAGCTTGCAGTTTCTGCCGTTCACCTTGCCGCCTGTGCATTTGCAACCAAGTCCGGTGTGTATATTAAAAGCAAAGTCGAGCACTGTAGCTCCCAGTGGAAGACGGTGTAGGTCTCCCTTCGGTGTGAATACAAAGACTTCTTTGTTATACACATCGAGCTTCAGGTTCTTCATCAACTCCATGGGCCCGGTATCGGCGGTCTCAAGTATGTCGCGCACGTTTTTCATCCACGCATCAAGACCTTGCTCACTTTTTATGCCTTTATAGCGCCAGTGAGCAGCAAGACCTTTTTCAGCAACTTCATCCATGCGACGTGTGCGTATTTGCACCTCCACCCAGCGCTCATCGGGCCCGTACACTGTTATGTGAAGCGATTCGTAGCCGTTTGTCTTGGGTATGCTTATCCAGTCTTTCATGCGCGCCGGATTGGGACGATACATGTCTGTGACAATAGAGTAGGCGAGCCAACATTCCGGTTTTTCGCGCTCAAGAGGCGCGTCTATGATGATGCGTATAGCGAATAAGTCGTATATGTGCTCCAAGTCGTTCTTTTGCTTCTTCATCTTGTTCCAGATGGAGTAGATTGACTTGGTGCGTCCTTTGATATCGAATTTCAGCCCCTCGGCTTCAAGTTTAGCCTTGATTGGAGCTATGAAGTTTGCAATGTACGCGTCGCGTTTCACTTTAGTCTCGTTTAGCTTGCGAGCGATAGATGTGAACACGGCACGATCGGTGTATTTAAGCGATAAATCTTCGAGTTGTGATTTGATTGCATACAAACCCAAACGGTGAGCTAACGGTGCATATAGATATCCGGCTTCATAAGCAACATGGCGCACTTTATCCTCATCGGGGTGATGGTTTATAGCTTTCATCTGTGCCAAACGGGCCACAATCATTATAATGATGACACGAATATCTTCAGCAAAAGCGAGGAGCAAACGTCGAAAGTTCTCGCTTTCGGCGGTAGCGTGACGTTCATATAATGATGCCACTTTGAGGAGCTTGCTTACAATGTTTGCAACATCGTCGTCCCAAGTTTTACGCACTTCATCTATGCTCATACATCCGGCATTTACTGCTATTTGTATAAGTACAGCTATGACCATGCTGCGGTCAGGACTGACACTTTGACACAACTCTATTGCTGTATCAACTGCCGATGTGAGAGGGTGCATGCCAAATGGATCACGATGGTATGCATTTTCAATTTCACCACGTATGAGCGTATTCTTGATACGAATGATGTCTCCGGGTTCAATCACCGGTCGCATGAGCGCAATCAGTGATTTTACATGCTCTTTGAGCACCGGTCTTTCTAAGTCTGTTAGAGCTTGTTCCATATCAATTAATGTTAGACTAATGTGAATGGCAAGGGAAAAAGATATATCGTCTGTATGCAAAACGATGCACCAAATTTACAAATTTTTTGGCACATCGCTAATACTTTTGTATGAAATTTTTACAGATGTTAAAGCTTATAGCTTATTTAGCTGCTCAATGTAGTCAAGTATTTCATATCTACCACGTCCATCTGAGCTTGATGATTTGAATATGGGCGGCAGTTCTTCCCATTGCTCCAAAAGCGTGTTGCAGTAGTCTGATGTGAGTTTTTTTGCTGCACCTGAAGTGAGCTTGTCAAGCTTGGTGAATACGATGCTGAATGGTATGCCGTTTTCTCCCAACCACTCCATGAATTCCAAATCTATGGTCTGTGGCTTATGTCGAGAGTCAACCAATACAAACAAGTTAACCATTTGCTCGCGCTTGAGTATATAGTCTTTAATCATTACTTCCAAACGCGCTCTGTCAGCTTTGCTGCGCTTTGCATAGCCGTAGCCGGGAAGGTCAACAATCTGCCACGAATCGTTGATCACAAAATGATTTATAAGCATGGTCTTACCGGGCGTTGCCGAAGTCATTGCCAACGATTTTTGACCGGTGAGCATGTTTATGAGTGATGATTTGCCTACATTCGAACGCCCTATAAATGCATATTCGGGCATTGTGCTTTCGGGACATTTTGCCACCGAAGGGCTGCTGATAAGAAATCGTGCTGAGTTGATAATCATTTTGTAGTTATGAGCTATGGTTAATTCACTTTGTAAAGTTACTCAAAAATCCGCTAACCACCAAATGAAAAACGCGGCCCGCACTTTTGTGCGAGCCGCGCCTCAATATAATTACGTCATTAATTATTTAATCAATGTGTAGTAATTTGATTTACCCCAGAAGAGGTTAGTGTAGTAACCTGTTTCCTCTGTGTAGTTGATTGCTTTAGCAGCTTCGTAATTAGCCGAGTTGTAGTTAATTTCGTCGCTGGGGTAAGGCAAACGGTAGGGAGGTGTGGGATAATTTGATACTTGTGTATCTGTAGCAAATTTCACTTTGGGGTAACCTGTGCGGCGAACAATGTTCCACGCTTCAAGTTCGTTAGTGAAGTTGAAGTTCAACCACATTTGAGTGCAGATAGCTTCTTGTGTGGGTGCCCATACAGATTCGAAGTATGCAGTCATTTCCTCAGCTGAGGGTTTAACCAATTCGCGATAGCCGTTGTAGCTGTCGTTGCCTGCAGTGTAGAGTGAGCTACCTTCTTTCAATCCCCAGTAGTAGTCTGTTGATTGTTGCATACCTTTGAGGAAGTTTGCTTTTGCAGTAGCTTCGCTAGCACCTACGCCGTAGCCCATGAGATAAGCCTCAGCTTTGATGAAGCTAACTTCAGCAGCGCTGATCCAAAGACCAAAGGTGTTTTCGTTACCTTGGTATGATTGACGGCCTTGTATAGCTTGTGAGTCAAGACGGCAGTAGTAGTTTGCTTGTGTGATGCCACGAGAAACATACTCTTGTTGTTTGCGGTCGCTGATTTCAGAGATTTGTGAGCTGGTCAAGTTCACGTCGTAAGCAATGTATTCGCCATCGGGGTTAGGATCGTACATAGCAGCCAAACGGGGGTCGGTGTTTGCATCGGGTATACCGTTTGCAGGCACGTTCATTGCATCGAGAACAGTTTGTGAACCGACAGAGTAGCTACCGGTGTGAAGCGCTTGTGAAAGGCTCTTACCGTAGTTGAAGTCGTCAGTTTGTGTGTCGGCTGTTACACCCATGTTTTCGTCATTGTTGTCGATAACGGGATATTTGCCGGGGTTGTTCAAGATTTCTGCGATAGCTGATTTAGCTTCGCTAGCGAGGTCACCGTTAGTAGCGAGGTGAAGAGCGATACGCAAACGAAGTGAGTTTACGTATTTTTGCCACATTGTAGCGCTACCTGCAGCAACAGTGTAGTCTTGACGAGCAAGTGAGCTGAGACCGGTTGAGTTCACGTCGCCTGAAGCGAAGTAGTCACCCACTTCTTTGAGGTCAGCGAGAATTTGACGGTAGAGAGTCACGTCATCGTCATATACACATTGTTCTTTAGCTTGCTCGTATGTGTTGTTCCAAAGTGTACCTGCACCGGTGAAGGGCACGTCACCAAAGAGCGACAACATTTCGTGAAGTTGTGATTCAACTACAGAACGACCGAGAAGATAGAACACTTCGTTTGCGGGTTTCTCGTCTTCGTTGAGGTTGTTGTATGTATATTCCAACAAACGATATTGTGTGAGCATATCGTAGAAGTTTTTCCAACGTGTGTTGAAATAACCTTCACCGGCACCTTTATAGCGTCCTTTTTCGTTGCTAGAACCAACAATACCTGAGAAGATACCAGAGGTGCTTGATTGTGTGTAGTAACGATAATATACAGGGTTCATCCATGTGTTACCTTTCCAAAGCACAGCAGTGAATACCTGGGGTACGCCCACTGTTGATGTCTTTGAGGGGTCTGTATATTTTTCATCATAGCTTGAGTCAGAGCATGCAGTTGCTGATAGCAAAGCAGCACCGATAAGCAGTTTTGAAATTTTATTTTTCATTTTAATTATGCTATTTGTTGTGTTCGTATTAGGTTATTAGAAGCTTGCACGCAATGAAACACCGAATGTGCGAGCACTAGCTGTAGAACCACCGATTTGAGCTTGGTAGATCCAGTTGGTAGCGTCAGAAGCTTCAGCATCGAACAATTTGAGTGTACGGTAAACGTAGAAGGGGTTGCGAGCGAAAGCAGATACTGTCAAGTTTGAGCAAGCAAATTTCTTGGTCAAGTTAACAGGAAGTTGATATGCGAGGCTGATTTCGCGGCATTTCAAGTATGAGTTCTTTTGGATAGCATCTTGATAGCTTTGTGTTGAGCTGGTACCCCAACCGTATTGGCTGTCGTTGATCTCAAATTGAGTAACGATAACGTCGTTAGGTGTGCCGTCTTCTTTTACACCTGCTTGGATTACACCGTTGTCCCATACATAGTGACCGTCGATTTTTGTAGTACCACGTTCGTAGTTAGCAAGACGGCTGTCGTTAGCATCAAGTTTCACGATTGATGATTTGTTGCTAACATCGTCAGCTGTGCTGTAGTAGAATACACCACCTGTTGCAGCGTCACGTACACCAATAGCGTCGGTGATGTTACCTGCATCCATCATGTATTGCCACGGCAAGTTAAGCACGCTACCACCTGCACGGAAGTCGAAGGCAACATCAAGAGTGAAGCTCTTCCAGCTAAGGCTTGTTCCGAAACCACCGGTGAGCTTAGGCATTGCGTTGCCAACTTTGTGGCGTTCGCTTGTGTCTGTTACGCGGAGACCGTCTTCACCGATAATGTAGTTACCGTTGTCGTCGGTTTTCCAAGTGTAGGTGTACCAGTCACCCATTGATTCGCCAACGTGTGATTCGAGGCTAGCTGCACCACCGTCGGTTGAGAAGTGTGAGAGAACATCGAGACCGTCAGCAAGTTTTTTAACCTTGTTTTGGTTCCATGCTACGTTGAAACGCAAATCCCAACGCCAGTCTTTATCTTGGTAGGGAGTGCCGTTAACAGCAAACTCGATACCTTGGTTTGACAATTCACCAACGTTCATCAACATGCTTTGACCACCCATTGAAGCAGCAGCGGTTGTTGTGAGGATTTGGTCTTTAATGTCATTGTAGTAGTAGCTGAGTTCGAAGCCCAAACGGTTGTTGAGGAATTTGTTTTCGATACCAACCTCAAATTCGTGTTTGGTTTCGGGTTTGATTGATTCGTTACCTACAGCTGTGGGAACGTAGTTGTAAGTGTAGGTTGTTGAACGTGTCAAAGATGCTTGGCTGTATGCCATGTTTGCTAGGTAGATTTCGGGAGCGTTACCTACAACACCGTATGATGCACGTACTTTACCGTAGTTCCACCATGAGGGGCAGTTGTCTTTGAGAAGTTCGGTGTAGAGCACACTTGCACTTACAGAAGGATACCAGAATGAGTTGTTACCGTTTTTAAGAGTAGATGTCTTTTCTTGACGGATAGAACCTTCCAAATATCCCCAGTGGTCGTAACCGTAGCTAGCTGTCAAGAATGCACCGGTGCGGAGCAAGTCTGAGTAGCTCATGCTAGCGTTTTTGTTACCAACTGATGCAGCAAGGTTAAACCAGTTTTCTTGTGTCAAACCGAGTGAAGTGCTAACAGCTGTGTAGGTGTATTTCTCGTGACGAGCATTCCAACCGAGGTTAGCAGTGATGTTGTGCTTCTCGTTGAATGTTTTGTCCCACATCAACATGATGTCACCGTAAACGATTTGATATTTGCTGTGGTTGATACCGTAAGAGTCGCTGTATTGACCGTTTGTAGAGAAGATGTGAGCGTTTTCGGCGCTGTTTTTGTTCTCAACCTTGTCTGTTGTAACGTCAGTAGCGATACGACCGCTAAGTGTCAAACCTTTGATGATTTCCCATGTCGGGTTAACTGATCCGATGAAGCGGTTGTGGTTTTCTTCTTGTGTTTTACCGAAGATGTTCCAGAAATACTCAGACATCAATGAAGATGAACCGTTGGGAGTATAAAGGAATTGTTCGTCGGGAGTAAGAGTGTTTGAAGTACCACCGTTAACTGCTGCAATGCTGTTCATGTAACCGAGGCTGGTAACAGTGTGGTCGCGGATATAAGCAATATCTGTGAAGCCACCGAACATACCTGAGTAGTTGTTGGTCAAACGGCTGATACGATAAGCACGGTTTTTGATGTATTGGTCTTGATAAGTTGCGGTGTAGTTGAACTTAATGTTGCTTGTTACATCAAATGTACCGTTCAAATTGAAGTTATGTTTGTTGTTGTTTGAATTATACTGCATTGACTTGTTGTCGCTGTAAGTATAAGAGAAACGAACATTGTTGCGCTCAGTGCTATTGGTCAACGAGATGTTGTAGTTTTGGTTAACACCGGTGCGGAAGATGTCACTCCATTGGTTGTGGTTGATCGGAGTGTAAGCACGTTGTGTACCATCAAAGTATGTTACGGTTTTGTTTGCATCGTATTTTGCACCGTAAGAATAGATGGTTTCACGGTTAGTTGTGGTGATGGGGTTACCGTTGAGGTCAACGCGTGTGTTGCGGAAACCTGTAGCAGCTTGTTCGGTATCACCGAGTGCCCAGTTGTCGTAACCGGGACCGTATTGTTTTTGAATTTCAGGCATGTAAGCTACTTTGTCGAAGCTAACGTTTGCGCTGAAGTCAACGTGTGTACCTGAACCTTTTTTACCTTTTTTGGTTGTGATCATTACAACACCGTTAGCAGCTTCAGAACCGTAAAGTGCAGAAGCAGCTGCGCCTTTAAGAATTGAGATGTTCTCAATGTCTTCAGGGTTGATGTCTACAAGACCGTTAGAGTTAATACGTTGGTTGCTCCAATAGTCGTTGTTGTTGGTGTTACCATTGTGGATGGGCACACCGTCCATGATTAACAACGGTTGGGTGTTACCGGTGATTGATGACAAACCACGCACTGTGATTGATACAGCTGATGTGCTACCACCGGGAGCTGATTGAATTTGCACACCGGTTGCTTTACCATACAAACCTGAAGCAAGGTTGCTACCACCTGTTTTTGTCAAGTCGTCACCTGAAACAGAGCTAACTGCATAACCAAGTTTTTTTGCATCTTTCTTGATACCCAATGCTGTTACAACAACTTCGTTGAGTTGTTGTGCATTTTCGCTGAGCACAATGTTGATTGCTTGGCCGTTCCATGTCACCTCTTTTGTCTCAAAGCCAACATAAGAAACTTGAATTACATCTCCGGGTTTTACACCTCCCAAGATGAAGTCACCGTCGATACCGGTAACTGTACCTGTTTTTGAACCCTTTTTCGTTACAGATGCGCCAATGATAGGCTCACCTGTTGAATCGACAACAACACCAGAGCATTGTTCGCTCTTCTGAGTGGTGTTTGTGTCAGGATAGCCGGGTGCGGCTGCGGCATATGATACCCCTGTTGAAGCACTCAGAAGGAGCAGC
Organism: uncultured Bacteroides sp.; assembly: GCA_964523655.1. Lineage (GTDB taxonomy): Bacteria > Bacteroidota > Bacteroidia > Bacteroidales > Muribaculaceae > CAG-873. The sequence goes on along the minus strand of CAZGAN010000005.1, from coordinate 4,341 downwards.
ATAGCGCTGACTGATTTTGATTGTTTTAACATTAACTTAGTTTTTAGGATAAGTTATTATTGGTAATAAAAGTCGTTTTTTTGTAGTATTTTGTAGTGAATCTAATACTAAACAAAAGTGTGAATTTTTATTAGGTGCTGCAAAAATAAGATTAAATTTTGGTTTTGCGATAAAATACTTGTTAATAAATTGTAATTTGTTTGTAACATTTTGACTGTCAGCATGCTCAAACTTTTCTAATTAATTGCCTTTTTATGCGAATTTATCAGAAAACAATGGAATTTATAGTGTATATAATTAAAATTTTTAAAAATTAAATAGCAAAGCAAAAAAGAGCCACATGCAGCCCGAAAGCTACATGTGGCCCTTCACATGCTATGAAAAAAATAATCTATTATTTAATCAATGTGTAGTAGTTCGTCTTAGCCCAGAACAGGTTAGTGTAGTAACCGGTTTCCTCACTATAATAAGCTGCTTTTGCTGCTTCATAGTTAGCAGAATTGTAATTTATTTCGTCGCTCGGGTAGGGAAGACGATAAGGAGGTGTGGGATAATTAGATGTTTGTGTATCAGTTGCGAATGTTACTTTCGGATAACCGGTACGACGTACAACGTTCCATGCTTCGAGTTCGTTCATGAAGCTGAAGTTGAGCCAAAGTTGAGTAGCAACGCAATTTTGTGTGCCATCCCAAGCTGATTCAAAGTAAGCGCTCATTTCGTCTGCTGTGGGTTTAACCAATGCACGATAGCCGTTGTAGCTGTCATTGCCTGCAGAGTAGAGTGAGCTACCTTCTTTCAATCCCCAATAGTAATCTGTTGATTGTTGCATGCCTTTGAGGAACTCTGATTTAGCTGTAGCTGCGTTTGCACCTACACCATAACCCATGAGGTAAGCCTCGGCTTTGCTGAAGCTAACTTCGGCTGCACTGATCCAAATACCTGCAATGTTAGCATTACCTTGGTATGATGCCCAACCTGAAACTGCTTGTGAGTCAATCACGCAGTAGTAGTTAGAAGAAGTGATGCCACGTTTTTGATATTCTTGGTTCTTGAGGTCAGCAACGTTGCTGATTTCGGTGCTGGTTTGAGTAAGGTCATAAGCCACATATTCACCATCGGGGTTCGGGTCAAACATAACTTGAATGCGCGGGTCAGTTTTAGCATCGGGTATGCCGTTTGTAGGCACATTCATTGCATCGAGCACTGATTGTGAAATTACAGAATAGCTACCTGTGCGAAGTGCTTGTGAGAGGCTCTTACCAAAGTTGAAGTCATCATTGCTGGTGTTAGCTGAAACGCCCATGTTCTCATCGTTACTGTCGATAACGGGATATTTTGTGGGGTTGCCAAGTATTTCAGCAATTGCAGCTTTACCTTCGCTTGCAAGATTACCATTAGTAGCAAGGTGAAGAGCAATGCGGAGACGCAATGAGTTCACATATTTTTGCCACATTGTAGAGCTACCTGCTGCAAGAGTGTAGTCTTGACGGCTGAGTGAGCTTAAACCTGTGCTGTTGAGGTTGCCTGCTGCGAAGTAATCACCAACTTCTTTAAGGTCAGAAAGTATCTGTTTGTAAAGAGTTTCGTCACTGTCATATACGCATTGTTGTTTTGCTGCGTCGTATGTGTTGTTCCAAAGTGTGCCGGCTCCGGTGTAGGGTACTGCACCAAATAGTGACAACATTTCGTGAAGTTGTGATTCAACTACTGAACGTCCGAGAAGCACGAAAATTTCGTTTGCGGGTTTCTCATCTTCGTTGAGGTTATCGTATGTGTATTCCAACAAACGATATTGTGTGAGCATATCGTAGAAGTTTTTCCAACGTGTGTTGAAATAACCTTCACTTGCACCACGGAAACGACCACGTTCGTTGCTGTTACCGATGATGCCTGAGAATGTGCCTGATGTGGTTGACTGTGTGTAGTAACGATAGTAAACCGGATTCATCCAAGTGTTGCCTTTCCAAAGAATGGCGGTGAAAACTTGCGGCACACCAACAGTCGATGTTTTTGAGGGGTCTGTATATTTCTCGTTGAAATCGTCATCTGAACATGCAGCGAGAGACAAGAGAGCGAGACCTCCGATTAACAATTTTGAAAATATCTTTTTCATGTCTGTGTTGCTTATTAATGTGTTTCTATTATGTTATTAGAAGCTTGCACGCAGAGATACACCGAATGTGCGAGCACTTGCGGTTGAACCGCCAACTTGTGCTTGGTAAATCCAGTTTGTAGCGTCAGAAGTTTCTGAGTCGAACAATTTAAGACTGCGATATAGATAGAACGGGTTGCGAGCAAATGCTGAGATTGTCAAGTTGTTGCAAGCAAACTTCTTGGTCAAGTTGAGAGGAAGTTGATATGACAAGCTGATTTCGCGGCATTTCACGTATGAGTTCTTTTGGATAGCATCTTGATAGCTTTGTGTTGAGCTGGTACCCCAACCGTATTGGCTGTCGTTGATCTCAAATTGAGTAACGATAACGTCGTTAGGTGTGCCGTCTTCTTTTACACCTGCTTGGATTACACCGTTGTCCCATACATAGTGACCGTCGATTTTTGTAGTACCACGTTCGTAGTTAGCAAGACGGCTGTCGTTAGCATCAAGTTTCACGATTGATGATTTGTTGCTAACATCGTCAGCTGTGCTGTAGTAGAATACACCACCTGTTGCAGCGTCACGTACACCAATAGCGTCGGTGATGTTACCTGCATCCATCATGTATTGCCACGGCAAGTTAAGCACGCTACCACCTGCACGGAAGTCGAAGGCAACATCAAGAGTGAAGCTCTTCCAGCTAAGGCTTGTTCCGAAACCACCGGTGAGCTTAGGCATTGCGTTGCCAACTTTGTGGCGTTCGCTTGTGTCTGTTACGCGGAGACCGTCTTCACCGATAATGTAGTTACCGTTGTCGTCGGTTTTCCATGTGTATGTGTACCAGTCACCCATTGATTCACCTACGTGTGATTCGAGGCTAGCTGCACCGTTATCTGCTGTGAGGTGTGAGAGAACATCGAGACCGTCAGCAAGTTTTTTAACCTTGTTTTCGTTCCATGCTACGTTGAAACGCAAATCCCAACGCCAATCTTTATCTTGGTAAGGTGTGCCGTTTAAACTAAATTCAAGACCTTTGTTTGACAATTCACCTACGTTCATCAACATGCTTTGACCACCCATTGAAGCAGCAGCTGTTGTTGTGAGGATCTGGTCTTTAATGTCATTGTAGTAGTAGCTGAGTTCAAAGCCTAAACGATTGTTGAGGAATTTACCTTCAAGACCAATTTCAAATTCGTGCTTAGTTTCAGGTTTAATTGATTCGTTACCTACTGATGTGGGCACATAGTTATATGTGTAAGTAGTTTCACGATTCAAAGATGCTTGGCTGTATGCCATGTTTGCTAGGTAGATTTCAGGAGCATTACCTACAACACCGTATGATGCACGTACTTTACCATAGTTCCACCATGCGGGGCATCTGTCTTTGAGAAGTTCTGAGATAAGTACACTAGCACTTACTGAAGGATACCAGAATGAATTGTTACCTTTCTTAAGTGTTGAAGTTTTTTCTTGGCGGATAGATCCTTCCAAGTATCCCCAGTGGTCATAGCCGTAGCTGGCTGTTAAGAATGCACCGGTGCGGAGCAAATCTGAGTAGCTCATACTTGCGTTCTTTGTACCAACTGATGCTGCAAGGTTAAACCAGTTTTCTTGTGTCAAACCTTGTGATGTGCTAACAGCTGTGTAGGTGTATTTCTCGTGACGAGCATTCCAACCGAGGTTAGCTGTAATGTTGTGTACATCGTTGAATGTTTTGTCCCACATCAACATGATGTCACCGTAAACAATTTGATATTTGCTGTGGTTGATGCCGTAAGAGTCACTGTATTGACCATTGTCAGAGAAGATGTGAGAGTTCTCAGCGTTGTTCTTATTCTCAATCTTATCTGTTGTAACGTCGGTAGCGATACGTCCGCTAAGTGTCAAGCCCTTGATGATTTCCCATGTCGGGTTAACTGATCCGATGAAGCGGTTGTGATTTTCTTCTTGTGTCTTACCGAAGATATTCCAGAAGTACTCAGACATCAATGAAGATGAACCGTTGGGAGAATACAAGAATTGTTCGTCGGGTGTAAGAGTGTTAGATGTACCACCATTGATAGCTGCGATACTGTTCATGTAACCGAGGCTGGTAACAGTGTGGTCACGGATATAAGCTACATCTGTGAAACCACCGAACATACCTGAATAGTTGCAGACCAAACGGCTGATACGATATGCACGGTTCTTGATGTATTGATCTTGATAAGTTGCAGTATAGTTCAATTTGATGTTTTTGGTGATAT
>CAZGAN010000004.1:1405-31374 GCA_964523655.1 uncultured Bacteroides sp. | reverse complement strand
TTGCGAAATTTTTTGCTATTTCGATTTGCTTTTATGAGGCTGAAGCAGCTCCCAGAAATTTGGCACAAACAGCGTGCCGAGTATAGCGTTTATTGCCATGCCAAACACCACAGCAGCGCCAAGGCTCACTCGGCTGGCAGCACCGGCGCCGGTGGCAAAGAGCATTGGCATCACACCAAATACAAACGCTAGAGAAGTCATCATAATAGGGCGGAAGCGCACGCGTCCGGCGTTGATTGATGCCTCGCGTATGGGCTGTCCGGAGCGCCGATAGTCAGTGGCAAATTCCACAATCAAAATTGCATTTTTTGCAGCCATGCCAATGAGCAATATCACGCCTATCTGCGTGTAAATGCTAATGCTTTGGTGCATAATTAAACAGCCAACCACAGTGCCGAGTATAGCCATTGGTGCGGTGATAACCACGGCAATAGGGTCATTCCAAGCCTCATATTGTGCAGCGAGCACAAGTATTGTCATGATGATAGCAAATATCAGCACCATCGTGACCGTGGTGCCCGACTGAGTCTCTTGGTATGCCTCGCCGGTCCATGCGTAAGCGAAGTTAGTGCCGGCAACGTTTTGCAATATTTCCTCCATCTCGGCAATTGCTTCGCTAGAGCTGACACCTTCAGCCGGAGTGCCGGTTACCGAAGCTGTGTTATACATGTTGTAGCGCTTGATATTAGCCTCGCCCATTGATGGCTCAACTTGAGCAAAAGAGCCAAATGGCACCATGTCGCCATTACTGTTGCGCACATTGAGCTTGAGCACGTCGTTGGGCACGTTGCGAGCAGCGCCTTGAGCGGCAATTTGCACCTCGTAGACGCGTCCGAATTGCACAAAATCATTAACGTAAGTGCCACCCATGTACGATGATAGGGCACTGTAAACATCGTTGATTGTGAGCCCCGACATTTTCACTTTGTCGCGGTTGATTTTCACCGTGTATTGTGGCACATTTCCTTCATACATAGATGTGATAGACGCCAATTTGTCGCTTTTTGCCGCAGCCTGTTGCATTGCTGCAACAACTTTTGCCATTTCATCTGCACCGTAATTGTTTATGTCGAGGAGTTGCATTTCTGCGCCCGAAGTCATGCCAAGACCTTCAATTGCCGGCGGATTAATTGAAAATACTATTGCCTCTTGTATCGGCGCGGTCATTTCATCAACTTTAGCTATTACAGAGTTCACATCGTGAGCCTTTCCTTTTCGCTCCGACCATGGCTTGAGCACGATAAACAGAGAACCGAGATTGCTGGCTGCCCCTCCGCCAATGAAGCTTTGCCCCGACACTGAAATCACATTTTTTACCTCAGGAAGCGCAGAAATGTCGGTGCTAATTTGCTGAATTATTGAGTCGGTGCGCTCAAGCGATGCTCCGGTGGGTAGCTGTACTGATGTCAAAAAGTAGCCCATATCTTCTTGGGGTACATAGCTTGATGGAATTTTTTTAAAACCGTAGAAAGCAGTGCCTATCAGTGCAGCGAAAATGAGGAATGCCACAGCCGGGCGGCGAAGCATACGCCCAACCACGCTGATATAGCCGTTGGTGAGCTTGCCAAAAACTTTATTAAAGTGGCGGTAAATGAAGTTTGTTGGCTGCCCGTGTCGTGGCTTCAAAAATAGGGCGCACATTGCCGGAGTGAATGTGAGTGCATTTATGCCTGAAAAGGCTGTAGAAACGGCTATGGTAAGCGCAAATTGTTTATATAATTCGCCGGTGATACCTGAAATGAAAGCTGTGGGAACAAATACCGCCATGAGCACTAGCACTTCTCCAATCACGGGCCCTTGCAACTCGCGCATGGCTTTTTCCGCGGCTTGCCGTGGCGTGTGCTTGCCTTCATCGAGTATGCGCGCACAGTTTTCAACCACGATTATTGCATCGTCAACCACTATGGCAATGGCAAGAACCAAGCCGAAAAGTGTTAGTGTATTAATGGTGAATCCCAAAAGCTTCATCACGGCAAAAGTGGCTATGAGCGACACCGGGATTGTGACCATGGGTATGAGCACAGCTCGCCAATTTTGCAGAAATAGCAATATCACAATCATCACAATAAAGGTGGTTTCGAGCAATGTGCGCAAAACTTCATTGATTGATGCCGTGACAAATTCGGTGGTGTTGAGCACCACATTGTATTTCACTCCCGGTGGAAAATATTCGGCAAGCTCTTCCAATCGCTTCTCCACGCGTTTAGCCACATCTAGAGCGTTTGCTCCCGGAAGTTGTTGCACACCAATTAATGCGCCTTGTTCGCCTGATATGCGCGACACTTGGCTATATGATTCGCTGCCGAGGTCAACACGAGCCACATCACCGAGCCTAAGCATAGAGCCGTTGGCGTTGGTGGTGAGCACTATGTTTGCAAATTCTTCAGGAGTGGTAAGACGTCCTTGCGAGGTGAGCGTATACTGAAACTGTTCATCTCCGGCATTTGGCGGAGCGCCAACAGTACCGGCTGATACAGCCATGTTTTGGCTTTCAATCATGGTGATGACGTCGCTTGGAGTGAGCCCGCGCACCAACATTTTCTCCGGGTCGAGCCACACGCGCATGGCATATTGCCCGGCACCGAAAGCGCTGACGCCGCCAACACCTTCAAGACGCGAGAGCTCATCAACCAGGTTGAGCTTGGCATAGTTGGTGAGATAAAGGGCATCGTAGCGCTGCGGATTGTCGCTCTCTAAAGCAACAAATAGCACGTTGTTTGACGATTGCGACACCACCGACACTCCTTGTTGTTTCACCGATGCCGGCAGAGAGGCTTCGGCTAGAGCTATGCGATTTTGCACCTTCACGGTAGCCATATCAATGTCAGTGCCTGTCTCAAAAGTGATGGTGAGACTGTATGAGCCATCTGACCCAGAGTTAGAACTCATATACATCATGCCTTCAACACCGTTCACTTGTTCCTCAATGGGCACACCAACAGTTTCGGCTATAGTTTTGGCATCGGCACCGGGATAGCTTGCGCTGACCATGACTGTTGGCGGCGTGATGCTCGGAAATTGCGCCACCGGCAGCGACTCAACAGTGATGAGTCCCACCAATATCATCAATATTGCCACCACTGTGGCAAAAATAGGTCGGTCAATGAAAAATTTTGATAGCATAGCGCAACGTTTATTTTGTTAGTTTTGGACTGATTTTCATGCCGTCGCGCACTTTTAGCAGCGCTTTGGTCACGTATTTATCACCCGGTTTCAATCCTTTTGTTACCACGCGCAGCGTGTCGCTGACAAGTTGCCCCACCTCAATGGGTGTGTAGAGCACGGTGTTTGAATCGCTCACGGTGTAGACATACTTGCCTAGTTGATCGGTGCCGATTGACGCATCGCGCACCAAAACGGCATGAGGAAGTATGGCACTGGGTAGCGATATTTTGCAGTACATGCCGCTGTGCAACTCGTTGTTCGGATTCTTGATTTTTGCGTGGAGTTGCATGGTGCCTGTGCTGCGGTCAAATGCCGGAGCCATGTAGTTGAGATTGGCAGTGTATGTGTGGGGTAGGGTAACGTCGAATGATATTGGTATATGCGCCATGTCGGTCACTAATCCCGGCTGATGTTGGTTGCGTATTATGCTTGCCAACTCATTGTCGTCAATAGAAAAGTGAGCGGTCATGATGCTGTCTTTGTATATTGTTGCGAGCGTGACCGGTGATGTGCTTCCGGCAAGATAAGTTCCGACGCTGTAGTTTGATGCGCTGACATGGCCGTCAAATGGTGCACGCACAGTGCAGTAGCCATAGGTGGTCTCAGCCGTGCGCAATGCTGCTTCGGCATTTTTTATTGAGGCTTGTGAGGTTTCCATGTCGCTCTTGGCTTGAAGTACTTCCATTTGACTCACAGCATCGCTTTCTAATGCTTTATTCATTGCTCGATAATTGTTAGAGGCATAATCAAACGTGGCTTTCGCATTGGCAAGCTGCGATTTCGCTTGATTTACGGCATTGGCATACTGGCCTGATTCGATGGTGAACAACACGTCGCCACGATGCACAAATTGTCCGGAGTGATAGGCTTTTGCCGTGAGGTATCCATTCACGCGAGCAACAAGATTCACCTCGTCGTCAGCGGTTAAATATCCGGGATAATCTTGGTGCAAAGTCACAGAGTCGATGAGCACTTCAGCCACGTCAACGCTTTGCGGTTGCGATGCTGTTTGCGGCTTTTTCTTTTGGCATGCAGCGAGCACTATTGCTGCGCATACAACAATAGGAATGGGTGTGAGTTTCATAATTTCAAGGTATTGCTTTGTAGTAATTAATAAGAGCTGTGAGAGCTTGTCCTTGTGCCACAATGAGTGAGTTCACGTTTTCAAGATAAGTCATTTGTGCGTCAGCAACATTTATAAACGGTGATATTCCGTTTTTGTAGTTATCAACCGAGCGCTGGTTGTAGAGCTCACTCTCTTTCACAACGTCGAGAAGTGCGTTGATATATTTGATTGTGTTGTGATAAGTAGCAATTACGTTCGAAGCTTCACTCACCGCTGTTAGCATCACAAGGTTGTAGTTATCAACCGACTCCATGAGCGCTTGCTCTGCGGCAACGATGTTGTATCGCCGCGCTAATCCGTCAAACAAAGTCCAACTAAGTGTTGGCACTATGGAGTAAACCACACTGTTTTTGTCGGTAATATCTTTCAACTTATGGGCTTCAGCACCAAGAGTGCCGGTGACAGTGAAGTCGGGCAACCAATCTTTTTTAGCTATGCCTAGCTGCGAAGTGTAAACCTCAATGTTACATTCCGCTTGCTGCACATCAGTCCTATTGCGCAAGGTGTTTGCGTCAACGTGATTGGCTATCACTTGCACATAGTCGGGCAATGGTGCCGGCTCTGCCAAGCGAGCATATATTGATTGCGGGTCAGCGGCTATGAGCACTGCAATTTGATTAATGTTGCTGTGTATGCTGTTTTCAAGCATTGGTATTGAGGCTATGGTTGAGTAATAAACTTGTCGCGCTTGGTCAACATCAAGCATAGATGCTATTCCGGCCTCAAATCGCGCTTCGGCAATCTTCACAACTTTTTGCTGTGATGCAGCGTGGTCGCGGGCAACGCTGAGTTGGGCTTGCTCCACGCGCAACTGTGCGTAGTACGATGCTATTTCTGTCTCAATTGTCAAATCAACTCCGGCACGCTCTGCCTGCGAGAGCTTAACTTGATGCTTTTGCTCGCGCACATTAGCCGTGATTTTACCAAATAAATCTATTTGCCACGACATATCAACGAGCCCCGAAAATGTTGACGCTTTTGCACCGTCTGATTTGGCTCTTGAGTAGGCAGCTGAAATGTCGAGTTTGGGAAAATATGCAGCTTGAGCGCTGCCAACTCCGGCGCGTGCTGCCTCAATACGTCGTGTGGCTGCAAGCACATCATAGTTATTGTGCAGACCAACCTCAATGAGAGAATCTAATAGTTGATCGCCAAAACTACGCCACCACTGAGCATGTGCGCTATTTATTGTTGTGCTACATGCCAACATTGCAATAATGACTGTGAGGCGAAAATGAATCATAGGTTTGTGTGTATTCATATCGATTAGAAAAATGTATTAGACACTATAACCATCTTCGCTGCAAATAAGTTTTCTGTAACTGCTATTTTGACGTGTAGTCGTCGTTTTTTGGCAAAACGGTTTGCAGTTACGAAAAAAAAGTTTACCTTTGCAGTCGAAAATCGAAAAATATTGCCTTATGGTGTAATGGTAGCACATCGGATTCTGGTTCCGCTAGTGAGGGTTCGAATCCTTCTAAGGCAACTTCTGTTGAAATGCAATCAATTGGCCCTCAATTGGTTGCATTTCTCTCTTAAACCCATGCTCACTTAATAGTATTATGTTTCGGTATATAGTTATATTTTGGGTCAGTAGATTTTTAGTGGGGAAGTCTGCACGGCTCGCACTGGAGTAAGCACCGGCACATAGGAACTGAAGATACGGCTGTTTACCGAGCTGATGCAACTATTCACCATAGGGAGGCATGAATTTGTAGGTAACCCCGGAGAGCGCGAGGCACGAGCGCATCTCCGGGGATGCATCCCCCACACGTGGTGCGTGCCGTTTTAGGTACGCATTCGTGGAATACGTTACCGCTACAAAACCTTGTGTTAATTCCCCACTCATGCAAATTTCTGGTATTTTTCCGTCCACATCGTTATTATCTTTGCGCCTAAAAAACATTTTTCTATGCAAGCACACATACTCTGTCGCCACCGCGACACCAACCTACCGCACACCGACCACACATACCACTTCCGCAAGTGGCTCGGTCGCGACCTCTCCAAAAGAGAATACGAAGTCATCAACGCACTCGAACGACGACGCCGTAAAGGCGTCATCAAAGTCCACATCGTCGACAAACCCGGCCAAAATTCCCGCGCCATCCTCATAAAATACATCCAATTCCTTGGCACAATCTACCCGCGCCGTGTTGCCACCGTCTACGATAGCACCAAAATGTCCGCCACACGCGTCTGCCGCTCACTGCCCATCAAAGCATATCCCGCCTCAGTCCGGCGGCCCAACACCGTGCGCGGCATGAATTTCGACATCGCACTCATCCTCAATCCACCCGTCCAATACCTCGACGACATCTTCAGCGCCGTTTGGCCAGTCATCGGCGACTACCTCGGCTGCGCCCTAATCTTCCTCACCACGCCACCCGAGCACCCCAAACTCAAAGGCAGAAAACGCTACATCCAACCGCAGATGGTGCCATTCTACTACCAACAACTCATTGACAAATACTACCGCCCGGGCCCCACGCTTGAATACACCGCCATCGTCGACCTCACCGACGAGTTCATCGTCGGCACCCCCTTAAAAGAGCCGGAGGAGACTCCCGAGGAGGCTCCCAAACTCTAATTCGCGGCGCTGGCTCCGCGCGTCTCACCGACCAAAAGTCAGCAAGAGCACATTGACATCGCTTACCATTAATAATATCATAAGTATCTGTGCGTCAGCCTTGTGTGGGCGCAACTTCATTGCGCCCACATGGCCTGCCCACCGTAATTTTGCACACATAACAACACACGCGTGTCAGCCATCCGGGTGCGGGCGCAATGAATTTGCGCCCCTACATGGCTGACGCTCTGCCTCTTTACTTTTCCCCCACTAAAAATCTACTGATCCCTTTATGCTGCTTTATGGTTGCGTATATATTTATGCCGAATAATGAGCTTATACAAGCTGAATTCGGTTGTATGTTCGTTATTTATTGCATAAAAATTGTATGTATGGTCGTTAGTTGTAAAGGTCGCATTATTGAAAAGGTAAAGCAGCATATCAATGACCCTGTAATAAACTTTGCAACATCAATTTTCCTCCTATTTTTAGTGCTATCGTTATTCGTACCGGAGAGTTGGAATAATTGTATATCACTCTTGTTTGCATGCTTTGCACAATTAACTCTACTAATTGGCTGTATACAAACGCGATCATAAATCATTATTTAAATAGCTCTGAGTGAGAGCCTAGACGCAACACTCCAATCTGATTTTCCGTTTCATCAATCCAAATTAAAAGAAAATCATTCTCAATGTGACATTCCATACATCCTTTATAGTTTCCACTTAACATGTGGGGACTATATTCGGATGGAATTGGAATCTCGTCTCGAAGCATTTGCAATATTGCCACTACCTTCTCCAATTTTTTAGGTTGGTGGCAATATCTTTTGACATCCTTTTTGTATTGACTTGAAAAACGAATAGTTTTCATAACCCCATTGACTTACACATAGCTTCTACGCTCGACACGTCAAGTTGTCCTTGTAGCTTATCCGATTTAGCCTCGTCAATCGCTGCAAGAGTTTCTTTGTTCGGCTCTCGGTAAGCTAGCTCAAGCAGAACGCACTCAACATAATTGTTGAGACTGCGATTCTCTTTTTTAGCCAAAGTTTTTAGTCGGTCAATGAGCTCAACCGGCAAACGAAAACTTTGTGCTTTTTTTTGTGTTGCAGTATTCATAATAATATCATTTGTGTGCAAATATAGTGCATTTATATTACACAAACAACTTGAATAAGAGTTTTGACTTGATTATTTTGCTTGTTTGTGGGGTGTGATACGAATGTTAATGAAAATGAGACGTGGTGATACGTATGCAAATATATTAAATACGTATCGTAATATGCTAATATCGTGTATTTGCTACTTTTGCAAAAAGTAAAATCTTAAATCAATCAAATGGATAAAAACTTAAACGTAGTCAATGCTGCAGCTGCAAAGCGCACAAATTTTAGATGGGTTATTTGCGGCATGCTGTTTATGGCATTAATTGTGAACTACCTTGATCGACAAGTGTTGTCGTTGACATGGAAAAATTTTATTGCACCCGAGTTTAATTGGTCGGACGCTGACTATGGCTTGCTGACGGGAGTGTTTTCGTTGGTCTATGCCGTGTCAATGCTTTTTGCCGGACGATTTGTTGATTATGTTGGCACCAAGCGCGGCTATATATGGGCTATAGGCATCTGGTCAACCGGAGCATGCTTGCATGCTTTTTGTGGCATAGTGACAAATGGCATAGTGTCGGGCGATTTCATCTTTTCTTTTCTCGGAGCACGTGAAAATTTGATGGCTCTGCGCAATGCTGCTGATGTGACTACGGCAATCACAACGGTGAGCGTATGGCTGTTTCTGGGCGCAAGATGTGTGCTCTCTCTTGGTGAGGCTGGAAACTTTCCGTGCTCAATAAAAACTATCGCTGAATATTTTCCAAAAAAAGACCGCGGATTTGCCACAGGCATATTCAATTCCGGAGCTCAAATAGGCGCACTCGTAGCTCCATTTACCATTCCCCTCATTGCAAAATACTATGGCTGGGAAATGTCGTTTTTGCTGATTGGTGTGCTTGGATTTGTGTGGATGGGCGCGTGGATATTCGTCTACAAAGAACCGCGCAATAACCCGCACGTTAATGCTGCCGAATTAGCTTATATCGAACAAGATGATGCTGAAACACAGAAAGATAACGATGCATCGGCAAAACCGGCTGAGGCTAATGCCGAAGAAGAGAAAATTGGAGTGTTTAAAGCATTTACATTTCGCCAAACATGGGCTGTGATTTTCGGACGCTTTTTGCCCGACTCTGTGTGGTGGTTCTTGCTGTTTTGGGCTCCTGCATTTATCTCTGAAGTCTATGGATACACATCGGCTTCGTGGCAAGGCATGACTGCAATTTTCACCATATATCTCATCTCAATGTTGTCGCTCGTAGGGTCATATTTGCCGTCAATCTTTATTGGCCGCAACAAGATGAATCCCTATGCCGGACGCATGAAAGCAATGCTGATGTTTGCCGTGGTGCCTTTGTTGGGCATTGTGGTGATGCCACTCGGAGCCGTGTCAATGTGGTATCCGGTTGTAATTATAGGCTTGATTGCTGCCGCACATCAAAGTTGGAGCGCAAATGTCTACAACGTGGTTAGCGATATGTTCCCAAAAAGTGTTGTGGCAACAGTGACCGGAGCCGCCGGTTTAGCCAGCGGTTTGGGTAGCTTTATGTCAAACTTTGGCGCCGGCAAACTATTTGATTATGCGGCAAATACACACATGGTGTTTCTTGGTTTTGAAGGCAAAAATGCCGGATATATGATAGTATTTTTGGTTGCCGGAGTTGCCTACCTAGTGAGCTGGTGCTTGATGAAAATTTTGGTGCCAAAATACAAAATTGTGAAAGTGAAATAGCTAATAAATAAACTGAAGTTCATAAATCGTCTCAATATGAAAAAATTTATGGGAGAAGATTTTCTCCTTGAAACGGAAACAGCCAAGCATCTGTATCATGAGCATGCTGCCAAACTGCCGATAATTGACTACCACTGTCACTTATCTCCACGCGAAATTGCTGAAGATAAACAATTTCGCTCTATCACTGAGCTGTGGCTCGGTGGCGATCACTATAAATGGCGCGCCATGCGTGCTAACGGTGTTGACGAACGATATATCACCGGAAATGCATCTGATTGGGAGAAGTTTGAAAAATGGGCGGAAACTGTGCCCGCAACTTTCCGTAATCCGTTGTATCATTGGACTCACTTAGAGCTTAAAACCGCGTTTGGTATTGATGAACTCTTAAACCCGGAAAGTGCACGCCGCATCTATGACCGCTGCAACGAATTGCTGGCGCAGCAAGACTACTCAGCTCGCGGTCTAATGCGCCGATACAATGTTGAAATGGTGTGTACTACCGACGACCCCGTTGACTCTCTGCAATATCACCAGTCAATACGCCAAAGTGGTTTTGAAACAACGGTGCTCCCCGCTTGGCGCCCTGACAAAGCTTTCACTCGCAATTCCGATTATTTGGATAAACTCAGCGAGGTTTCTGGCGTGACAATACATAGTTATGACTCATTGGTCGCTGCTTTGCGCAAACGTCATGACTATTTTGCCGAAAATGGTTGCTGCATTGCCGATCATGGCTTGGGCGCATTCCCCTTTGACCCGCAAGAACGCGATATAAAAAGCTTGCGCGACGAAGCCCACTTCCTATTCACCAAATCAGTGCTCTCACCGCTCGAACAGCAAATTTTTGACACCGCTTTGCTCTTCGATTTGTGCTGCATGAATGCCGAAAAAGGATGGGTGCAACAATTCCACTTCGGGCCGCTGCGCAACGTGAATATGGCAGCGCTTCACAAACTCGGTCCCGACACCGGATTTGACACCATTGGCGACAGCCGAAATGCCTCAGCAATAGCCGGATTTTTGAATAGACTTAGCATGGCAAACAAGCTCACAAAAACAATACTCTACAACCTGAATCCCGCCGACAACACATGGGTAGCCGCTATGCTCGGCAACTTCCAAGACGGAAAAACACCCGGCAAAATGCAGATGGGTTCAGGTTGGTGGTTTAATGACCAACTGAAAGGCATGGAAGCGCAAATTGATGCCCTGTCAATGCAAGGTTTATTGAGCCGATTTGTTGGAATGCTCACCGATTCTCGCTCATTTGTGAGCTACCCACGACATGAATATTTCCGCCGTCTACTCTGCAACATACTTGGTAATGACGTTGAAAACGGTTTGATACCGCAAGCCGAAATGTTGCGCGTCGAAAAAATGGTGGAAGATATCAGTTACTATAATGCCAAAAATTATTTCAACCTAAAATAAGACAATTATGATGGAAAAAACTTGGAGATGGTTTGGCCCGAATGATAAAATTTCGCTCGTCATGCTCCGACAAATAGGTGTTGAAGGAATTGTCACCGCGTTGCACCACATTGCAAACGGTGAAGTTTGGCCTTTGGCAGAGATTGAAAAAATGCGCGATATGATTGCCGCGCATGGTATGCGATGGTCGGTCGTTGAAAGTCTCCCCGTCAGCGAATCAATAAAATATGGTGGCGCCGATCGCGATCATCTCATTGATAACTACATTGAAAGCCTCACAAACTTAGGCAAAGCAGGCATAAAAACTGTGTGCTACAATTTTATGCCAGTGCTCGATTGGGCTCGCACCGATTTGGAGTATCCCAACGAAAACGGTACGTCAAATTTATATTTCAATCGCGCCGAATTTGCTTATTTCGACATACACATAATCAAACGCAAAGATGCCGAAAATGATTGGGATGAGCCAACTCTTGCTCGCGTGTCAAAACTCGCCGAAACCATGACTGCCGAAGGCGAAAAACGTTTGGTAGACAACATTATAGTGAAAACTCAGGGCTTTGTTAACGGCAATATTTCTGAAGACGAGTTGAAACCGGTTGAGAAATTCCGTGAGCTATTAGCTCTTTACGATGGTATTGACCGCGATGCTTTGCGCGCAAACATGAAGTATTTCCTTGAAGCAATCATGCCTGTGTGTCGAGAGTACGACATACGCATGTGTGTGCACCCCGATGACCCCCCATTGCAGATTCTTGGATTGCCACGCATCGTGACCTGCGATGATGACATACAATGGTTCCTTGACGCAGTCCCTGACCCTCACAACGGCTTGACATTCTGCGCCGGTTCGCTCAGCTCAGGCGCTCACAACGATGTGCCGGCATTGGCAAAAAAATATGCCTCACGCACCTGGTTTGTGCACTTGCGCTCATGCAATGTATTGCCCAACGGTGATTTCAGAGAAGCTCCACACCTTGGCGGTAGAGCTCATATCATTGACCTTGTGCGCACATTTGAGAGCGTAAATCCCGGTTTGCCTATGCGCGTTGACCATGCTCCGCTCATGCTTGGCGATGAAAAGATGGGCTACAATGCCGGATATTCTTTCCATGGTCGCATGTTGGCTCTTGGCCAAGTTGAAGGTGTTATGGCCGCCGTTGACGATGAAATCAAAAACAAATTAATCTAATTAATAAAATCAGTAAACTCAAAATAATATGAACAATCTATTTGACATTAAAGATAACGTGGTGGTAATCACCGGAGGCACCGGCGTGCTTGGCTCTTGCATCGGCGAATATTTAGCTCAAGAGGGCGCAAAAGTTGTGCTCATGGGCCGCCGCAAAGACGAAGGTGACAAAATTGTGGCTCGTATTCGCGAAAAAGGCGGCGAGGCAATGTTTCTCGTTACTGATGTGATGAATCCGCAAAAAGTGCAAGAAAACTGCGATGAAATCATGGCAAAATATGGCCGCGTTGACGCACTGCTCAATGCTGCCGGCGGAAATATGCCCGGCGCCACTATCTCTCCCACAGGCACCATTTTTGACATTAAAGTTGAAGAATTCCAGAAAGTGCTCAACGTGAACCTCACCGGCACTGTTATCCCAACTCAGATATTCCTCAAACCAATGGTTGATGCCGGACATGGCGCAATCGTTAACTTCTCGTCAATGGCTGCATTTCGCCCAATGACACGCGTGCTCGGCTATGCTGCAGCAAAAGCAGGCATCAGCAACTTCACCGCATTTATGGCTAACGAAGTGGCAACAAAATTCACTTCTGGCATACGCGTTAATGCTATCGCTCCGGGTTTCTTCCTCACAAACCAAAACCGCGCTCTTCTCACAAACGAAGACGGCTCTCTCACTCAACGCGGAGCTGATGTGATTCGTCAAACTCCCTTCAAACGTTTCGGCAAGCCGGAGGAACTTTGTGGCACTATACACTATCTCATCTCTCCGGCAGCCTCATTCGTGACCGGAACAGTTGCCGTGGTCGACGGCGGATTTAACGCTTTTGCTATGTGATGCCATGAGTAAGATTATCACACTGGGTGAAATAATGCTGCGCCTATCACCCGCCGGAAATTACCGATTTGTGCAGTGCGACAACTTCGACGTCATTTTTGGTGGCGGCGAAGCAAATGTGGCTGTGAGCTGCGCAAACTTTGGCCACGATGCTTATTTCGTTACTAAATTGCCTAAACATGAAATTGGCCAAGCTGCAGTTAATGCTCTTCGCCGATATGGTGTGAATACAAATTATATCACACGTGGCGGCGACCGCGTTGGCATATATTATTGCGAAACCGGCGCGTCTATGCGCCCGTCAAAAGTGATTTATGACCGCGCACACTCTGCAATTGCCGAGGCCGACCCTGCCGATTTTGACTTCGATGCTATCATGGAAGGTGCCGACTGGTTTCACTGGAGTGGCATCACTCCCGCAATTTCCGACAAAGCTGCCGAATTAACTCGTCTCGCTTGCGAAGCCGCAAAACGTCATGGCGTTACTGTGAGCGTTGACCTGAATTTCCGCAAAAAACTTTGGACAAGCGAAAAAGCTCAATCAATCATGCGCCCGCTCATGAAATATGTTGATGTGTGCATTGGCAACGAGGAAGATGCCGAGCTTTGTCTTGGCTTCAAACCTGATGCAAATGTTGAAGCCGGAGAAACTTCGGCTGAAGGATACAAAGGCATTTTTAAAGCTATGGCTGCCGAATTCGGATTCAAATACGTCGTCTCAACTTTGCGCGAATCGTTCTCAGCTTCGCACAACGGGTGGAAGGCTATGATTTACAATGGCACCGAATTTTATGAGTCAAAACGCTACGATATTAGCCCCATCGTTGACCGTGTGGGCGGTGGCGACTCATTCTCCGGTGGCCTCATTCACGGCTTGTTGACTATGCAAAATCAAGCCGATGCTCTCGAGTTTGCCGTAGCTGCTTCTGCACTGAAACACACGGTGCCGGGCGATTTCAATATGGTTAGTGCCGACGAAGTTGCCGCTCTTGCCGGTGGCAATGCAAACGGCAGAGTGCAAAGATAGTAAAATCATTATTATGGCTAGTTTTGATAAAATATCAGTGATTTCAAAAATGCAGCACGCTCCAATTGTGCCTGTGTTTTATCATAGCAACATTGATGTTGCAAAAAATGTGCTTAAAGCTTGCTACGATGGCGGTGTACGCGCCTTCGAATTCACTAATCGCGGCGACTTCGCCCATGAAGTGTTTGCCGAGTTAGTGAAATATGCAGCCGCTGAATGTCCCGACATGGCTGTGGGCGTTGGCTCAGTGGTAGAACCGGGCACAGCCTCGCTTTACATGCAACTTGGCGCCAATTTTGTGGTTGGCCCGCTGTTTAACCCTGAAGTGGCAAAAGTGTGCAACCGTCGTCAAGTGTGCTACATACCCGGATGTGGCACTGTCAGCGAGGTTGGCAATGCCCAAGAAGCCGGTTGCGAAGTCTGCAAAGTGTTCCCCGGCGATGTGCTCGGCCCGAAATTTGTGAAAGGACTTATGGCCCCAATGCCATGGTCAAAACTCATGGTTACGGGCGGCGTTGAGCCCACAGAAGAAAATCTGAAGGCTTGGTTTGCTGCCGGTGCCGCTGTGGTTGGCATGGGCTCTAAACTGTTCCCGAAAGATCGCATTGCTGCGCACGACTGGAGCTACATTTCTCAAAAATGCAGCGAAGCTCTCTCTTATGCAAAGTAAATTATTTCGTGCTTGAGTGAGGCGACTCCGGCATAAATAAATACGATTTTTGATAGCCGCCGAGGTCTATGACTAATTTCTCTAATACAATGCCCGGATCTTCGGGGTGTATGGTGAGATTAACATAGCCTTCGGCGTCTGCTTTTGCCGTAGTTAGTTCTACTTCATTTTCAATAACTCGACGAGCTACAGTTGGATAAAATACGCTGTATATATTCTCCGGTGACTCGTTGAGATTTTTATTTGTGTTTACTTTAATCGGATTGTTGTTGCCAAAAGCTATGGTGAAGCAATGTCCTGCCGCCTTTTTAAATGCAAGATTTGATTTAGTGACAACTGTAATTTTCACTTTATCAATGCCGTCGGGCAACTTCATGCGATACGTGATTGATGCACCGTCGGTAGCTTGAGTGTAGGGCATCAGAGCCACGCCGCTAAGCGTTCTTCCCATATCCGGAATTACAGTCCACTCTGCGTTTGCAGCATTTTCTTTTGCAAAATAGTGCTCTGCTTCAATGGCTATATAGCCATCAGACGGCTCAAAAATGTAAGCGCTTTCAGCTGTGTTGACTGATGTATTACTCATCCCTTCAGCCGGATTTTTCTCCTCAAAATCATCGTTCCAACTGGTGTAGCCAATGTGCTTTTGAGTCATCATGCCATCCCATTTTCCTCCGGCTATATTCTTGTTGTATGCGTTGCAAAGCGCCCTGTCGCGTTCGTAACAATCACTCACCAACTGGGCATTGCCACTTGCTTGAGCATAGCGCATTTCGTAGAGATTGCTCATGGCTTGAATCGGAAACAATATAAGCTCGCGATATGCATCGTGATAGCGCGCATCAAGGTCGGCAAACACACGGAGTGCATCATATTCCAGTGCCTTAAATTCGTCAACAACTTGCTTGAATTCGCCGTTTTCAAAATTGTAAGTTTCACTGTCGAGCATCTCCGGAGTGACACGTCCGGCATATTTGCAGTATAAATTCAGTATGCGGGCTATTTCTGTAGCATATTTTTCTCCAAATTGCTGCTTACAGTAGTTCGTTGTGTGGTCTTTTAATCGTTCTAGCGGTATATCATTCGGATTCCAAGCAAGGTCTAAAAATAGTGATATTGGATACTCCATTGGTTTGAGGTCGCCAACATTGAGAATCCAAAGCTTGTCTACTCCGTAGTCGTATGTGAGCGTCATTTGCTCCCACATGTTTTGTATCGGTGTGCAATTCAGCCATTTCGAGTTGCGAGGAGCACCAACATAATCAACATGGTAGTACATGCCCCATCCGCCGCGGTGTTTGCGCTCTTTCTCATTTGGTAAGCGGCGCACATTGCCCCAATTGTCGTCGCAAAGTAGCATAATCACATCGTCGGGCACACGCATTCCTGCATCGTAGTAATCGAGCACTTCCTTGTATAGAGCCCACACTTGAGGTGTCTCTTTCGCTGATTTGCCTGTCTCTTGGCTTATGATTTTGCGCTGGTTGGCAACAATCTTTTCCATGAGTTTCACGTTCGTGCCTTTCTCCATGGCTTCATCGCCATCGCCACGCATGCCTATGGTCACAACATCTTCCGTGCCATTCATGCGAGCAACGCCTTCGCGAAAGAATTTATCAATAACCTCCTGGTTCGTGGCGTAGTTCCAACTTCCGTATTTGGCGCGATTGCGCGCCCACTCTTGGTGGTTTCGTGCCATAGGCTCGTGGTGCGATGTCCCCATCACAATGCCCATGCTGTCGGCGGTTGCACTGTTTTGTGCATCGTCGGCATAAAAAGCCCAACTCCACATAGCAGGCCACATGAAATTACCGCGCAAACGCAAAATTAGCTCAAACACATCGGCATAAAACTCATGGTTGCCATAGTTTGTGCCATAGTGATTTTTCACCCATGAGGTGAGACACGGTGCTTCATCATTCAAAAATATGCCACGATAGTGCACTGCCGGCTCGCCATCGCTGTATTCACCATCAATCACGGCAGCGTAATCGCGGTGCTCAATAGGCACATCTGCCCACCAATACCACGGTGATACACCAAGTTGCTCTGACAGTTCGTATATGCCATAGACTGTGCCGCGACGATCACTGCCGGCGATAACCAAGTTGCCGTCAATGATTTTTAGTATGTATTTTTCGTTCTTACCCTTTAGATCTTTGCCGTTAATCTTGTTTGCCGCAATGTAGCTATCAATTGTGGGCGTACCCACTGACCCGATAATTATAGCCCCCGATGAGGGTGGGGTGGTGAGAACTTGCGGTGTGATATTGCTCACGGCTGTGATATCTTTTACAAGATTTGTTGCTGCAATTTTGCCGGCACTATTCACCCCATTGTCAATAAAAATAGGTGCCACTTTGCCATCGGCAATAACTTTGAAGTCACCGCTGTTGCCGTCAAAGGAAACAAACGGTTCGGCAGCGAAAGAGATTAATGGAGATAAAGCTAGAGTAAGAAACAGTTTTTTCATTCGTAGTGTTGTTTATGCATTATTTGCGCTGAAAGCCATGCTGCGGGCAAAAAGACACGCACCTATCAACGATGCCTTGTCGCCGAGTTTTGAGCAAACAATTGTTGAATCTTTATTGACCAAATTGAGCGAATATTTGCGCACGGCTTGGCGTATGGGCTGAAGTATGTACTCTTCTGTTGAGGCTAGTGTGCCCCCTATAACCACCAATTCGGGGTTAAATATGTTGATAAGCCCGGCTATGTGTTTGCCTAGCAGACTTCCTAATTCTTCTATAAGTTCGATGCAAAGCACATCTTCTTTGCCTAGGGCTTCAATGATGTCGGCAAAAGTGATTGATGTGTTGTCATTCATGTATTTATCTTGCAACACAGAGTTTTTGCCATCGGCTAGTTGTGCCAGCAATTTGCGGTGTAGCGCTTTGCCTGAAACTTCGGTCTCCAAACATCCCTTCTTACCACAATGACACATTATCTCGTTGTTAAATGCATTGACGTGTCCAAACTCTCCGGCAAAACCTGATTTGCCGCTATACACAGCGCCGTTGATAATTATGCCTAGCCCAAGTCCCCAGCTGAGGTTCACATACAAAGCATTGTTGCAATTGCCTATCGAGCCGCGCATAAATTCGCCGTAAGTCATTGAACGCGTGTCGTTTTGTAAACAAACGTGAGTGCCCAATTTTTCGCTGAGTGTCTCTGCCAATGGCTTTTCGAGAAAGTTGAAACAACTGTAGCTATAGCCCGAATGTGGATTCACACGTCCCGAAATATTGAAGCATGCGTTCATAATTTTATCGTCGGGCACGTCTGATGCTTTGACGCAATCATTTATTGCTTCGCAAATTTGGTCTATGGCTTCTTCGGTGCCGTAGTTGGCGGTGTACTTTATCTCGTTTTTCATGTAAAGTATGTTCCCAATAAAGTCAGTGATGCCAACGTTTATGTATCCGTTGCATACGTCTATGCCCATGAAGTAGCCGCTTTGCGGATTGAGCCCGTAGGTGAGAGGCTTCCTGCCTGAGTGACTGTCTATTTTGCCATGGTCAATCAGTATGCCATCGGCACACATGTCGCTGACAAATTTCGATACTGTTGGAATACTCAGGTTTAGTTCTTTCGTGAGCTCGGGGATTGTTGAGGTCTCATGGTGTATGTAAAACATAATGATATTACGTTTTATAATCGCCGATTTATGACCTTGCTCAATTTCATTAATAAGTGAATGTGTCATGGTTAGTCAAAATAACTTGGAAAGAAGTTTTGGTTTGAGTTTTTTCTTATGCTGCAAAATTAAAAAATTTTTTTATCTTTCCAAGCAAAAACAAATGAATATTGCGCTAAATAAAAAAATAAATTTATGAAGTTATACCCAAAAGACGTGTTTATGTTTAATTTGAAAGTTTTTGATTTATAATATCGTTATTACTTAATTAATTTTTTCGCTTAAATATTTGGATTTAATTAAATTTATTTGTTACTTTGCTAATTGGTAACCTAAACCTCAAATCAAACACATTTTAGAGTAAAATGATAATAGGAAATTTAGCAAATAAGTCTAGAATTGAATCTTTGCATCCGCTTTTTAAAACTCTCTTTGACAAGGTGGAAAGCGCTGATTTCGATAAACTTCCGCTTGGCAAAGTAGAAGTTAAAGGTGATGACTTATTCATCATGAATTTACACATTGACGGTGCCGACATTGAGAAACAACCTCTCGAAATGCACCGCGAATATATTGACGTGCACATTGTGCTCGATGGCGAAGAACAAATTGGCTGGAAAGCTATTGAAGACATTGAGCACTACACCAAAGAGTATGCTGCCGATGGCGATTGCGCTTTGAGCGATGACAAACCTTCGTTCTTTGCTCGCCTAACCAAAGGCCAATTTTGCATTGTTTACCCCGAAGACCCTCACGCTCCCGCTATTAGCAACGGTAAAATCCGCAAGCTTATCGGTAAAGTGAAGGTTAATTACTAACAACTAAAACCAATTGATACTGCCATGACAGACTTACAACATAAAAAATGGTATCCTTGGATGGTTGTCGCTCTATTGTGGGTTGTTGCTTTGCTCAACTACATGGATCGTCAAATGCTGTCTACCATGCGCGACGCTATGGCCGTCGATATTTCCGACCTTGAAAACATGGTCAATTTCGGAAAAATCATGGCTGCATTTATGTGGATTTACGGCTTCATGAGCCCTATTTCGGGTATCGTGGCTGACCGCGTGAACCGCAAATGGCTCATCGTTATCTCTCTTGCCGTGTGGTCAACTGTCACACTGCTGATGGGATATGCTACCGACTACGAACACATCTATTGGCTTCGTGCCGCAATGGGTGTGTCTGAAGCTCTTTACATCCCTGCCGCGCTGTCTCTCATTGCCGATTATTTCACCGGCAAACAATTGAGTTTCGCTATCGGCATACACATGACCGGTCTCTACATGGGACAGGCTGTGGGTGGCTTTGGCGCCTTTGTAGCTCAACATCTCTCATGGCAGTCAACCTTCCATTGGTTCGGTATCGTCGGCATCGTTTATGCCGTGATACTTATCGCTTTTTTGCACGAAAAACGTGTGTCGCAAAGCGAAGCCAGCGAGAAATTGCCTTTGGCTGTAACTCTTCGCAATGGCTTGAAAGTTGTAGGCTCGTCTCTTGGCATGCTCTTCACTAATATTGCGTTCTGGACCATCTTGTTCTTCTTCGCAACAAGCTCTGTGCCCGGATGGGCTACAAAAAACTGGCTCCCCACGCTCTTTGCCGATAGCCTTGGCATTGACATGGTTTCTGCAGGCCCGATAGCTACAATCACAATAGCATTTTCTTCATTTGTTGGCGTGATGGTTGGTGGCCCGATGGCTGATAAGTGGGCTGCACGCAATTTGCGAGGCCGCATTTTCACCAGTTCAATTGGCTTGGCGCTGATGGTGCCTGCGTTAGTGCTCATGGGCTATGGCTCTACTGTCGTTGCTGCTATTAGCGCCGGAGTGCTATTCGGCTTCGGATACGGCTTGTTTGACGCTAACAACATGCCTATTCTTTGTCAATTTGTGCCCGCACGCTCTCGTGGCACTGCCTATGGCATGATGAACATGTCGGGCTTGTTTATCGGCGCTGCAGCAACAAATGTGTTGGGCTCTTTGGCTCAAAACGGTCAAATGGGCATAGGCTTTGTTTTCATGGCTGGCGCTTTGGTTTTGGCTCTTGCCGCTCAACTACTCATTCTTCGACCAAAAACACTCAACATGGAGTGATTTCTTCATATTTTGTATATTAAAAATAACAACCATAAATTAAAGAATTATGTTTGAAAAAATTAAAGGTCTCATTGACGCTCCGTTCACCCCTATGCACGCTAACGGAGACATTAACCTCCAACCAATCCCCGCTTACGCTGCTATGCTCGCTAAAAACGGCTTGCAAGGCGTCTTTGTTAACGGTTCTTCTGGCGAAGGATACATGCTCACTCCCGACGAACGCAAACAAATTGCTGAAGCTTGGGTGAAAGCTGCTCCCGCTGGCTTCAAGGTTATTGTGCATGTTGGTAGCTGCTGCTTGCGCGAAAGCATTGAATTAGCTCGTCACGCTGCCGAAATCGGCGCGTGGGGTATCGGCTCTATGGCTCCTCCTTTCCCAAAAATCGGTCGCATCGAAGAGCTCGTGAAATATTGCGAAGCTATCGCTGCAGCTGCTCCTTCTTTACCTTTCTACTATTACCATATCCCCGCTTTCAACGGCGCTTTCTTGCCCATGCTTGACTTGCTCAAAGCCGTTGACGGTCGCATTGACAACTTCGCTGGTATCAAATACACTTTCGAAAGCTTGTATGAGTACAACCAATGCCGTCTCTACAAAGACAACAAATACGATATGCTCCACGGTCAAGACGAAACAATCCTCCCGTCTCTCGCTCAAGGTGGCGCTCAAGGTGGCATCGGTGGTACAACTAACTATAACGGTCGTGAGCTCGTTGGCATCATTGACGCTTGGAAAAAAGGTGACATCGAAACTGCTCGCGAAAAACAAAACTTCTCTCAAGCTGTCATCAATGTGATTTGCAAC
Source organism: uncultured Bacteroides sp. (assembly GCA_964523655.1). Lineage (GTDB taxonomy): Bacteria > Bacteroidota > Bacteroidia > Bacteroidales > Muribaculaceae > CAG-873. The sequence continues at coordinate 9,960 of CAZGAN010000004.1, read as the reverse complement.
TATCGTGGCAATATCGTTGGTGGTAAACGCATTATGAAACTTATCGGTCTTGACCTCGGCCCAAACCGTGTGCCTTTCCGTAACATGACTGACGAAGAAGAAGCTTCTATGAAGAAGGAACTTGAAGCTATCGGATTCTTTGAGCGTTGCAACAAATTCTAAAATCTCTGATATATGGACACAAAAAGCTACCTCAGCCAATGTGGTGAGCGTTATCGCCGCGAACTGGTTGAAAACATTATGCCTTTCTGGCTAAAATACGGCTTAGACCGCGTCAATGGCGGTGTGTACACATGTATCGACCGCGACGGCACTCTCATGGACTCTACCAAATCTGTTTGGTTCCAAGGTCGTTTCGGTTACACCGCTGCTGCTGCATATAACAACATTGAGAAAAACCAAGAGTGGTTAGCTGCTTCAAAAAGCTGCATCGACTTCATTGAGGCTCATTGCTTCGACACTGACGGTCGCATGTACTTTGAAGTTATGGCTGACGGCACTCCTTTGCGCAAACGTCGCTATGTTTTCTCTGAGTGTTTTGCCGCTATCGCTATGAGCGAATACTCTATCGCTTCCGGCGATAAAACTTATGCCGAAAAAGCTCTCAAACTTTTCAAAGACATACGCCGTTTCTTGGCAACCCCGGGCATGCTCGAACCTAAGTATTTGCCCACTCAACCCGCAATCGGTCACTCTATCACAATGATTCTCATCAACACTGCTGCTCGTGTGCGTGAGGCTATCAATGACCCGATTCTCGACCAACAAATTGACGAGTCTATTGAAAAATTGAAACTATTCATTCACCCCGAGTTTAAGGCTTTGCTTGAAACTGTGACTCCCGACGGCCAACTCATTGACACCATCAACGGTCGTGTTATTAACCCCGGTCACTGCATCGAAACTGCTTGGTTCTTGCTCGAAGAAGCTCGCCATCGTCAAGATAAAGAGCTTCAAGACATGGCTATAACCATTCTCGATTGGTCATGGGAATGGGGCTGGGATAAAGAGTTTGGTGGCATCATCAATTTCCGCGATTGCCGCAACTTCCCCGCTCAAGACTATTCTCAAGACATGAAGTTCTGGTGGCCTCAAACTGAAGCTATTATCGCTACTCTCTACGCTTATGAAGCTACTGGTAATGAAAAATACCTTGAGTGGCACAAAATGGCTGACGAGTGGGCTTTCAAACACCTTCCAGACCCGGAGTATGGTGAATGGTACGGATATTTGCATCGCGATGGTACCGTTGCTCAACCCGCTAAAGGTAACATCTTCAAAGGCCCCTTCCACGTGCCCCGCATGTTGACAAAAGCCTCTGAATTGTGCGCTCGAATCAAATAACGTTTACTACTACATAACCGAAAAATCAAGCCCTTGCCGGCAGTGCTAAATAGCGCCACGGCAGGGGCTTGATTTTTGTGGGGACTTGCGCTGTTAATCACTCCTCAAGGAAGTGTTTGTAGTGCGTTGATAACTCTTCAGGTGTCATGCCCATGGTGCGGAGACGGCTGAAAAAATATGTCATTTCATTCGTGAAAAACTCTTGACGGCGAGCTTCTACTATGAGCTTCACTGCATTAGGCGCTACAAAATATCCCAAACCGCGTTTGTTGTATATTATGTTTGCCTTTTCCAGATGCTCATAAGCTCGCACTGCTGTGTTGGCATTGACCTCTGAGCGTGCGGCGCAATCGCGCACCGATGGCACTCGCTCATCAGGCAAAAAGTGCTCGGCTATGATTTCATCCATGAGCCAATCAGCCAACTGCAGATATATTGGTCTGTTTTCTTTTATTCCCATACTTTTTAGTCAGACATGAAACGTTGTACGATTTGCGTGGTGCTAAATCGCCACCATGCAAGTGCATAAAACACTATTGCTATAGCGAAGTTGTATACCACATTCATCCATTCTAATTCGAAAACTCCGTTTACAAAAAATTTAGTTGTTGTGAACGGTATTACTGATACCAGCAATAAACTCAATACCATATAAACAACTGCAGTTTTGATGAATGAGTGTTTGGGCCATAGAGCGCTACCAAGTGTGTATGTTGCGTGCGATGTCAACGCTCCGCTAATTGCATAAACCGCGTAGTAGGTAAATATCCCGTTGTCTGCCTCTTTTATGAGGGCTTTAGCTAGTGCAAATAATGATGTTGTGCCCGGATTGACTAGTTCACGTGTTGCCTCTCCGCATGCCATTGCAAAGATGAAGCAGAGTGCAAATAACACAAAGTAGGTTGTAAAGCGCACAAGAAATTTTTCTAACATACTTGCCGGAAGCATAAAGGTTGATATGCGAGAGGCGCGAGTTGTTAGCGTTGAAAACATGAATGATGCTGAAATGGCAAAACAAAATGCGTATACTGAGTAGATATATGATCCCATCACTATTGCTGATGTGTCATTCTTTGCTTCAAAATGCCCGTCTTCGGCAAAATTTATTCCTGCAAATAAGCCTACTATGATGCTCAATCCAATAAGCACAGCCGTGTATAGAGCAAGTGTTTTGCCGTTTTCAATGAGGTATGTCTTTAGTAGGGCGGCAAAGCGCGGATAGCTAAATACTTGCGAGCACGTTTGATCTATCTGTTTCATAATAGTGTGTGGATTTTTTCAGGATTAGTAAATACGAAGTCAAACAGCGTTTCGAGGTTCACATCTGAATCTTCGTTATTGGTGTTCTCTTTAACAATATTATAGCCTCCGGGCACCGGCTCAAAGAATATGGCATCTTTGCAGTCTGCGGCATCTGATGAATTCATAAACACTAATTTTTCTGTGATTTTAGCCATTGATTCATCAAGTATAATCTTGTGGTCTGCCATGATTATAACTGAGTCGAGCACTCTATCAAGGTCGCGCACTTGGTGTGTGCTGATAATGATTGTGCGGTCATCGTTCATAGCCGACACTATGGCACGACGGAAGTCTGCTTTGCCGGGTATATCCAAGCCGTTTGTTGGCTCGTCCATGAGTAGCAACGATGTGTTGCATGCAAGTGCAAATGCCACAAATACTTTCTTCTTCTGACCCATTGACAGTTTGCCGAGGTGTATATCTGTGTCTAAACGAAATTGCTCAAGATAGTTTTTGAGGTCTTCGTATGAAAATTTAGGGTAGAACTGCGCATTCAACTTGATGTATTGTTGTAATGTGACATTCGGTAGTGATATTTCTTCCGGCACAATAAATATCTCGGCAAGTGTAGCCGGAAGTCGTTTCTTTGTCGCAATGCCGTTAAATGTTGCTGTTCCTGTTCCCGGATGCAAAAGTCCTGCCATGAGGTAGAGTAGGGTGCTCTTTCCTTCACCGTTAGCACCGAGCAAACCGTAGATATGCCCGGCTTCTATGTCAAGATTGATATCCTCTAGCAGTGGCGTTTTAGCCTTTGGATAACTGAAATTGAGTTGATAGAGAGATAACATAAATATATCATTTAAAATTGTTTATAATTTTCGTTGAGTTCTCAAGGTGTTTGCTTTGCCGCTCTACGGCACAGCGTAGCACACAGCCGCTACACTAACAGTTACACACAAACCAACACTTCCGGTGAGCGCTGTCACTATGATTAATGCCGCTATTGCTGCACATGCTGGGAGTACTTTGAAACGTGGTTTTGTTGTATTCATATTACTGTTTTAGTGTATTAGTGTAATAGTACACCGCAAAAGTAGAAACTATTTTTCATATCTCCAAACTTTTTTCAAAAAAAACATCAAAAAAACTGCGTTATGCATCTCGCACAACGCAGTTCAACCATAAAATCTAAAATTCTAAATAATATATGCTTATGTACAATATCTGCTTATTTGATGGCAGCTTTAACCTGTGCCAAGATGTTTTCTGCTGTGAAGCCGAATTTTTCATCAAGCACTTTGTAAGGTGCTGATGCGCCGAAGTGATCAAGTCCAAACACGGTTGCATTTGCTCCTACCACGCTGCGCAGTGTTGAAGGTAAGCCTGCTGTCAATCCGAACACCGGTTTGTTGCTCGGTATAACGCTTTCGCGATATTCCGGTGATTGTGTATTAAACAAGCCAAGAGAAGGCACTGAAACAACGCGGCTGCCAGTTCCTTCGGCTTTCAGCAATTCTGCTACCTCGCAGAGCAATGACACTTCTGAGCCGTTTGCAACAAGTGTTACTGCTGCATTTTCTGTTTCGGTTACAACGTAGCCGCCTTTGTGCATTGCTTGTGCTGCTTCAAAGCGTGAGCTTGCTGTGGTGGGTAGGTCTTTAATATCTTGACGTGAAAGTATCAACGCTGTCGGGGTTTGGCGATTTTCTATTGCCATTTGCCATGCTACGGTTGTCTCTGCTGCATCTGCCGGACGCAATACCAACACTGATGGGCGGCCTGAGAAGTTCTTAAGCTCTTCCATGAGGCGTATTTGTGCCTCTTGTTCCACCGGTTCGTGTGTCGGGCCATCTTCGCCTACACGGAATGCATCGTGTGTCCAAATGTAGGTAACAGGAAGCTCCATGAGCGCTGCCATGCGCACTGCAGGTTTCATATAGTCTGAGAATACAAAGAATGTGCCGCATGCACCGATAACGCCGCCGTGAAGCGCGATACCGTTCATGATTGATGCCATTGTCAATTCGGCAACACCGGCTTGCAAGAATGCACCGCTGAAGTCGCCTTTAAAGAATTGATGTGTCTTTTTGAGGAAGCCGTCAGTCTTGTCTGAGTTAGCAAGGTCAGCTGACGATACAACCATATTGCCTAGCGATTCGGCAAGTGTTGAAAGTACTGTTGCTGATGCTGCACGGGTTGCGCAGTTGGGCTTTTGTGTTATTGCTGCCCAGTTAACATCGTCGGTCTTACCTGACACATATTTATCAAGAAGGGCTGACTTTTCGGGATTAGCTTCACGCCATGCTTTTTCTGCGGCACGACGCTCTGCAACAATCTTGCGAAGCTCGTTTGCGCGGTCAGCATAAAGTTTTGCTACTTCCTCACGAATTACCCACGGATTTTCAGGGTCAGCACCGAGGTTGCGCATTGTTGCTGCATAGTCGGCTCCTGATTTCGACAAGGGTTGTCCGTGTGTTGAGCATTTGCCCTCAAAGTTGCTGCCGTCGGCAGTTACACAGCCGCGACCCATCACTGTGTGACCAATAATGATAGTCGGCTTTTCTGTCTCGGCATTTGCTTTTACAAGAGCATTATATATTTCTTCGGGATTTGTACCGTCAACAGTAATCACATTCCAGCCCCATGCTGCATATTTTGCTGCATAGTCTTCAACGTTCACTGCGTCAACGTCGGTTGATAGTTGCACTCCGTTGCAGTCATAGAACATGATGAGGTTGCTCAAGCCAAGGAAGCCTGCTATGCGACCTGCTCCTTGTGAAATTTCTTCTTGCACACCACCGTCAGAGATAAATGCGTATGTTTTGTGGCTCAACCATTCGCCAAAGCGTGCTGCGAGGAATCGCTCAGCTATTGCTGCACCAACTGCCATTGTGTGGCCTTGGCCGAGAGGGCCTGAGGTGTTTTCCACACCACGCTCAACGTGCACTTCCGGGTGGCCCGGTGTGGGTGAGCCCCATTGACGGAATTGTTGCAATTCTTCAAGTGTATATTTTCCGGTAAGAGCCAACACTGAGTACAACATTGGCGACATGTGGCCGGGATCCAAGAAAAAGCGGTCACGCGCGAACCACGTCGGGCAGTCAGGATCTGATACAATCACTGACGAAAAAAGTACGTTCACAAAATCTGCGCCGCCCATCGCGCCGCCGGGGTGTCCCGATTTAGATTTCTCTACCATTGAGGCTGCCAATACTCGTATATTGTTCGCAGCCGAGTTTAATAGTTCAGTATTCATATTTTAGTTTAAGTTCTTTTCGTAATGCAAAGATATAGCTATGTTTTCCTTTTTGCAATAGTTAGTGACAAATAAAAACACAAATGCGACATTTTTGCATATAAAAACAGAGCACCTTCTCACGAAGACACTCTGCCGCGTTTTAATAACTTAAAACAATTACATAACTAACATAAAACACATTTAATTGTATCATACTAATCTATTTAACTATAATCGGTGAGCTTGATTTGCATTAAGCGAATCTTAGGTCTTTTTGTAATATTACTTGCCTGTGTGTTTTGCATAGATTTTAGAATTATTTTTTTTGAAGTATTTTTCGGTCTGTTGCAATCTCGTTTGCTGACATTGCAAAGTTACATCAAACTTTCGCTCCCGCAAAGCCCAAAACACCCCGATATAAACCTAACTCAATCGCTCTTTGCCTTCAACCAATTTGCTGTCAACGCATTATCTCGCACCCAAAATCACCGAATATAGATACACACATAGACCGCATATCCGACAAAAACGCCCCGAAGCTGTGCTCCGAGGCGTCATTTATTGAGTTTGTTTCGTCAATTATTCGTAAACAAGTTCTAGTCCGTCAATATAAAGTGTCGAACCTTCACCGCCGGTGTAGTAGTCACCATAGCGCGATGCCGAGCATGTAACAATTATGTTCGAAGGCTTAACGTTTGTCACTTTATAGTCAAGTGTTATTTCAAACGGAACCATGCTGTCTCCGCTTGTTGTCTCGGTGATTACTTTTTCACCGTAGGCAATCACGTTTGCATCATCTTTTGAGAACAAAGAGCGCTCTGTCGATTTTGTCTTGATAATTACAGGCCAACTTTCTTTATTGTATGTCTTTGTTGTGCCATCAACTAGTGCAATGTAGATAATGCCTGAGTCTGCGGTGCCTTTAGACACATTGTCAAGTTTTGTCGCAGTTATCGGAGTTGAGGTGTAGTGCAAGTAGCCTTTCAATTTTGCAGGACGAGTTGTCCATGGACGACCCCAGCCAAGCACACCGTCAGTGCCGTCTGTTGCAAGATATTTACCTACAAACACGTTGCCGGCTGCAAACTTAACAACAATATTTCGGCTTTTCATCTTCAAAGAGTATGTGCCATCAGCAACTTTCTCTTGTGAACGCTCGGTGATGTTGTAGCTAGCACCCAATGTTGTTGAGCCATGGTTACCTGAATCCCAGAACATTGAGCCGCCTTCCGGATAGAAGCAATATGCATAACCAACTTGACATCCTTCCTCAAAGCTTGAGTTAGGCATTTGTGATGCAGCTTCGGTGGTGAACGATACTGTTGACGATGTAACGTTGTCGCCAACTGCTACAAATTCATACTTAGTGCCGGGAGTCAAACCGGTGAGGTTTGCTGAAACGGTTGAACCTGAAGTTGTAGCATTTGTTACGGTTGTCCATTCTGATGCGCCTGAAGCACGATATTTGAGCACTACCTCTTCAACGCCCTCTTGCACAATTGATGCTGAGATGGTGGCATGTGTAGCCCAAACATCGCCGTCGCTAACTGAGTTAGCAACAACTTTTGCGTCTGAGATGTAGAGCTCTATAACCTTTGTTGTGGTTTTATTGTTTGAATCGGTAGCTGTCAATGTGATTGTGTAGTTACCTTCAGCAAGACTATTGAGCAGTGTCTCTTCAAAGTTGAGTTTCAACCACGATACGTCACCGGTGTTGTCATATCCTTGAGTGAAGTCAATGCCACCGTTTTTCAACTCGGCAATAACTGAGCTGCTTGCTTTCACAATGTCAATAGCGTCGCCATCGCCAAATATTTTTTTGATGATATCGCCCTTGATGATGTAGCTTGAGAATGAACCTGCAACTGTTGTTGTCACTGATTTGCGAGTCACATTGCCAACCGGAGCGTAGATAGGCTCATTTATATCAAAGTTGTAGCCTTCAAACTTCGGTGCCATGGTGATTGTCACAACGTCTTCAACCTCAATAGCGTTTTCAACTACCTCAATTGAGAAGTAACCACCGCCAATTGCTTCGTCGCTTTGTTGTGTGTATGTCACTTTAAGCACATATTCTGTTGCTGACTGTGCATTTTCAATCACACCCGATTTTGTGAATGTTGTGCCGTTGGCAAGTGTACCTTCAAGATTCCATTGCAGATTTTTGTCTGTGCTGGGCATCATGAAGTAACCTTTTGCTTGTGTGTCGCCTTCAAACACAAGTTCACCGCGTTTGTGACCAACTGTCATTTTCAAGTCGGTGAGCATGTCTTTCACATCATCGCTGTAGTTAACCGATACAACTGAGTTGGCTATTTTGCAGTTCAACTCAACTTTCTCGTTGCTACCGTTTGTGATGTCGATTTCTTCACGACCTTTATAATACTTCTTGTCCCAATCGGCTGATGCGCTATCACCTGTCCAACCTTCAATCACGTAGTGGTCAGAGAGTAGGCTGATACCGTCGGCGGGTATATTATCGAAACCGTTGTATTTGCGCACCACGGCTCCTTCGTCGTTTGAAATCCATACTATTAGCTTGCTGTTCAAGTCGTCTTCGTCAACTGAACGAGACACTACTTTCACGTCTGAGCTAACTTTCGCTGAAATATATACTTTACCCTCGCCGCCGAGCAAGTCGTGCTCGTCGCTGCATGAGGTGAACGATATGCCGGCTATTGCCAGCGCTATTGCTCCATATTTTATCTTATTGTTCATGTCTTATGCGAGG
>CAZGAN010000004.1:0-1305 GCA_964523655.1 uncultured Bacteroides sp. | reverse complement strand
TATTGTTGTCGGTAGCACTGAGCTGGAATTTGTGTGTGCCAGAGAATGCTTTCAACATAGACATGAACTGAGAAATATCAAAAGTCACATCGTTTTGATCAATCACTTGATTGCCATAGGGTAGACCGAGGCTTTGAATGCTTTCCTGTTGGTCATTATTTGCAGGATATGCAAGGTCAAAGTTTGTTAGTCCTAAATCGTCAACAGCTGAGGCAAATCCGGCATTTGTTGAGCTAATGGTAACCACGAGGTGTGACAAACCGTTGTCTGCGTGAATATACACAACTGCTGTCTCGGGCAATGAGTTTTCCTTGTCAAAATCAACGGTTGCGCAAGTGAAAGTGATAGGGCTTGCTACTGTGCCACCTTCATTGTCATCACCGCCTGTGTTGTCGCCACCGGTGTTGTCATCGGGGTCAACTTCGGGCTCTTCTTGACCGGGACGGTCGCTATTGCCGAGGTCGTCTTCAGTAACAACCACATTCTTCGAAAGGTCTTCAACCACTGTTGTTGTTGAAATGTTGATGCCGCCAATCACGTTTATTGAACCGGCTTCATCGGGCACTTCAGCATCGTTGCCTTTGAGTGTGAATTTGATTTTGCGGTGTTGACCTGCTGCCAAATCTTTGCATGTGTAGATGAGGCTTTCGGCGTTACCTTCAACGGTGCCGGTGAATTCGGCAACGAGTGTCGGGCTATTTTCGAGATATTCAAAGTAGCCGGCACGAGTTTCGTCGGGAGTGAATGTGAGTGAGCCCTCATCGTTCACCTTTACCACAACTTTGCAGTCGTCGCCCATCACAGCGCGAAGCTCGTCGGTATATGAAATTGTTACTTTCACGTTTGCAAGTGAGCATGTCACCACGCCTATCGGTGTGATTTCATTCTCTTTGATTGAGAATGTTTTTTCGCCCACAAAGTAGGGCTCTTCCCATGCTGCTTTTTTCACCTCGTGGCTCTTTACCTTTGCGGTGTAGTCGCCTACGGGGAGTGAGAATAGTTCCGGCATTTTGCCGTATGTCCATGACGCTGCCGATGCTCCTTCACCGTCAACTATATCTATGATAAAGTCGGTGAGGTCTACCGATGCGCGGCTCGACACGATAACTTTCTCAGCATTATTAATCTCAACGCCCATAGAGCGGAGATTTACGCTGCCTTCGGTAGTTGTGGTCAACCCATTGTTTATGTCGTCGTGACATGAGGTGGCGCCTAACACAACTGCTGTAGCGGCAAGCAAAGAAAATATCTTATTTTTCATTTTGTCTATGTGTTGTGATTAGTAATTGAGTGAGAGATCATCAA
>CAZGAN010000003.1:20826-31605 GCA_964523655.1 uncultured Bacteroides sp. | reverse complement strand
CCCAACAGCTATATGAACACATGGTCGCATGAACGTCTTGACGTGCTGCGCGTGGTTGATAACATGGTTGAGTACATGGCAAAGAACGAGACAACCGAGCTGCAACGTGCTGCTGCTGACCGACGTTTTAGCGCATACTACAATATGTTTGCTCTTGGAGCTGCACATGGCGAGCATGATATTTGCGACAGATGCTGGCATGTAATAAAAGAGCAGCGAGGCAGCGAGCTATGCAACAAAAAAGTGCGCCTCAAAAATAAATTGGGCGCACTGTTATCTTATCTTGGCAAACCGGTAACTATTGCCGTTGCAAAGATTATTTTACGTTGACAGCGTCAGATGGGTCAGACTCTATGTTGGCACGATTGAGTGCCGTGACATAATACTTACCCGGGCGAGTTACTGTGTACTGATTTTCGTTCACAACTGCCACAATAGCTTCAGCATTATTGAAATCAGCGTTTTTCGCTTTGGTATCGAAACGATACACCACATAGCGCACCACATCTGTTGTTTTGCCATGTTGTTTCGGAGCTGACCATTGTAGCGTTTTACCACTAATTTTCACATTTTCAATCTTTGACGGCTTCGATGTTGACATCCACGGATATTCCGGCACGAGAGCAATTGTGCGCTGTATATCATTTTTGAGCGAATCAGCCACACCACCGTAATTAGCAGTAACAGAATAAGCCGGCCACCAACAATTACCTTGTATATTTTCAGCCTTACGAGTGAGGTCAACCTTGTGATGAAGTTGCGATTTTTGCGTAGACGGAGCGAGGTCGGCAACTTTCATGGTGCGCTCAACGTCTTGACCGATGTACATGTGCCGATTTCCGGCATTTTCATTCCACCAATCAACTAGCACCAAGTACGATGCCGACTTATGTTCCAGCTCCCAATAGAGCTGAGGCAACAGATAGTCAATCCATCCTTTTTGAGCCCACGGCAACACGTCTGCATACAAATCATCATAGTTTTGCAAGCCTTTTGTATCGCTACCACGAGAATCTGTGCGTTTGTTTCGCCAAATACCAAAAGGACTAATGCCAAAACGTACCCACGGTTTTATTGATTGGATGCGTTTGTGCACTCCTTCTATGAGCAAATCAACATTTTTTCTACGCCAATCGGCTCGTTTCATGCCATTACCGTATTTCTTGAACGATGCATCGTCAGGAAATTCATAGCCTTTCACCGGATACGGGTAGAAATAATCATCAAAATGAATACCGTCAACATCGTAGCGCGACACTATATCAGCCACAACGTCTTCAATAAACTTGCGATTTTCAGGCAATCCGGGGTCAAAATACATTTTCTTATCGCCGGCAAACTTCACAAATCTATTTGGCTCTTTATAATATAGATGCGATGACGGCAGCTTTTCGGTTGAAGAAGTTGTCACACGATACGGATTGAGCCAAGCATGAAGCTCCATGCCGCGTTTGTGAGCCTCATCAATCATATATTGCAAGGGGTCCCAATACGGCGACGGAGCCTTGCCTCCTTTTGTGAGAAAATGGCTCCACGGCTCAAGTTTGCTATCGTAGAAAGCATCAGCACTCGGCCTCACTTGAAACAACACGGCATTAACTCCGGCTGCTTGCAATTTATCAAGTTGATCGGCAAGATACGTTTTCAATTCGTTAGTGCCTTTTTGTGCATACTGCGGTTGATACACCGTATGCATCCACGCACCACGAAATTCGCGTTTCGGATTAAGAGCAATCGCCGCAACCGAAACGGCTGCAGCGATTGTCAATGTTATAAGTTTTTTAAGCATTATGCTTCTTTATTTTCAGGGGCTATATTTGGTAGCTCAAGACCAAGACCTTTCTTGCGGTCAACAACTTTGAGCACAAATCCAAGAATGAGAGCAGCAACGCCAAGGCCGGCGAGCATCACTAGCGGAGCTGTGTAATTGTAGCTCACTGATGCTTGTTCAGGTGTCATTGTGCCGTTTGCCACAGCTTGCACAACTTCGGGGTTTGTTGCATCGAGCACTTTACCGATAAGCAACGGGAAAAGCCACAAACCAATGTTCTGAATCCAGAAAATAAGCGAGTAAGCTGAACCAATGATTTTTTCATCAACCAACTTAGGCACACTGGGCCAAAGTGACGCGGGCACCAAAGAGAATGATGCGCCAAGCACCAAAATGGTGAGATATGCAACAGCAACACCACCAACAAGGTTACCTTTAAACATCGGAAGTACGAATGCAAATGTCAAGTGGCATGCAATGAGAAGCAATGAGCCAAGCACAAGCATCGAAGCGGCTTTACCTTTATGGTCAACATAGCTACCAAGAATAGGTGTGATACCAACTGCCAACAAGGGGAACACAGCAAAGATACTTGCTGCTGATTGACGCATATAACCCATCACGCAATATGTGATAAGTGCAACAATAGCCAAGCCAAGCAAGCCGTATTTTTTTACCTTATTTTTTGAGAAGTTGCTAGCAAAAGAAGCTGCTGCGACAACAATCATAATTATATATTGCACAATTGTCACTGCGGGTGATGCCCAGAATGAGTTGGGATCAACTTCTGTGAATGACAAGTTGCATTGCAACATGTTTACTGCATATTTTTGGAAGGGGAAAATTGCTGAGTAGTAAAGCACACAGAGCAAAGCTACAATCCAGAAGCCGCTATCGGTGAGAATTTTGCCGATATCGCTAACTTTGAATGGGTCGTCTTTTTCTTCTTCAGCGTGTGTTTGTTCATCAAGTTTCTTATCCATGAAGAAGTAAACTATAAACATGATGAGCGCAATCATCAAAAGCACAACGCCAAATGCTACTGAGCGTGACACACTCACATTGCCGCCGAGGTGTGCAAACACCGGAGAGAAAATCATGCAAGTAGCAACGCCCAAGCGAGCGAGAGCCATCTCCGAGCCCATAGCCAATGCCATTTCGCGGCCTTTAAACCATTTCACAATACCACGACTCACTGTGATACCAGCCATTTCAGCGCCACAACCGAAAATCATAAAGCCGATTGCTGAAAATTTTGCCGATGCAGGCATACCTTCATAGAAGGGAGAAATGCCCAATTCATCGAAACCGGGTATGTAGTTAAGGTGATTGTTAAACCACACCTCAAGGCCACTTCCGGCAAACATATCGGTGAGCGCATACCAGTTAATTGATGCACCAACAAGCATCACTGCACCCGAAAGTATTGCAGTGAAACGCACACCCATCTTGTCGAGGATGATACCCGCAAAAATCAAGAAGAAAATAAACACATTGAGGAATGTCTCTGAGCCTTGCATTGTGCCAAAGGCTGTTGAGTCCCATCCATGTTGCGACTGCAACAAGTCTTTAATCGGCGACAATATGTCCATAAATATATATGAACAAAACATTGCCAATGCCAACAAGCCTAACGCAGTCCATCTAGCCCAAGCTTTATCGCTCAGTACTTGGTTGTTTTGATTTGACATAATTTTGTGATATGATTTTGTTTAGATATTTCTTATTTTGTTTGCAAAATCTACCTTTTCGCTATTAATTTGCAAATTTAGAATTTTTTTTCTATTATTGCACCATAATTAATGGCATAAAAGCAGATAACCCTACAAAAAACTTACATGCAAACCATCGAACAACCTCAACAACGCAAACCGTTCACTTTTGACCGCGTTGTGCGCATGATTATAACCATAGTTGTGGTCATCGCTGCTATCTGGATCATTAACCGGCTGAAAGGAGTGCTTCTACCATTCCTTGTTGCATGGCTCATAGCTTATATACTTGAACCATTTGTGCAATTCAATCGTCGTGTATTTCGTCTCAAAGGGCGTGTTGTTGCAATTCTCATCACTTTGATTGGTGCAATAGCTCTCGTCTCGCTTTTGGGCTACATTTTCATCCCATCAATCATCGACGAGTTTTATCAGATGGCTGACATAATAAAGCGATATGCCGTCACACAAACTCACATTGAATATATCCCGCAAGGTGTGCAAGACTTTTTGCGAAGAACCATCGACTTTAAAACCATCGGCGAGAACATGACGCGTCAAGACGTGCAAAGCATCATTAGCACCACTTTTAAACTCGTTAGCAATAGTTTCGACTTACTGCTCAGCGTGCTTGGATGGTTTATTGTTGTTTTATACCTTGTGTTCATCATGCTCGACTACGAAAAATTGCTAAAAAGCTTCCGACGCATGATACCACCAAAACATCGCGAAACAACACTTAGAGTGCTTGGCGATATACAAGACAGCATGAACCATTACTTTCGCGGTCAATCGCTCGTGGCTCTCTGCGTAGGCATACTTTTCGCTATAGGTTTTTCAATAATCGGATTACCCATGGGTATTGTGCTCGGTTTGTTTATCGGATTACTCAACTTGGTGCCATACTTGCAACTCATATCTCTTGTCCCAACCACCGTGCTATGCATAGTCTGCTCCGTTGACGGCAACATTTCGTTTTGGAACATTTGGCTTGAGTGCATGGCTGTTTACATCATTGTGCAAGCCATACAAGACCTCATTCTCACGCCAAAAATCATGGGCAAATATCTCGGCTTAAATCCTGCCTTAATCTTGCTATCACTCTCTATTTGGGGCAGTTTACTCGGATTTATCGGACTAATCATAGCTCTGCCTACTACTACTTTACTAATTGCCTACTATGACCGTTTCATCAACGGCGACAATAAGTAACAATCATATCCACTCTCAAAAATCTAAATCGGCAGCCCCACCAAAGCGAGGCTGCCGATCTGTCATACATGTCAAACCTTTATTTTACAATAACTTTTTCAGATTTAACTTTTCCGTCACTCATTTGCACGCGCTTTATGTATAATCCGGCTTTAGGATTATCAAGCTTGCGACCTGAGAGATCGAAATATTCGGTTGACACAGCGTGTGCGTCATTAATCACTGCATTTGCAACACCATCAGCACCACTTACGTGAACTCGGTTTGCATTGACAATCTTACCGGTTTCACCGTCGAGCAGCAAAGCCACAACATACAAATTATTGCGATCTTGCACCAATGAAGTGCCATCATTGTAATATGCTGACACAGCTTTTGACGTATCAAATGTATATGTCAAATCAATCGGCTCTGCGTCTTTGATGGTTGTTGGTATGCTATTCTCAATGCCAAGCATATCTGGTGCATAGATAGCAACATCATCAAATTGCAAATCATCAACATACTCGTTGACACAGAACGTAGCTAACTCACTGATATAATCATTAGGGTCATAACCATAAGTATAGAAATAGTTTGACTGCTCCCAATCGTCGTCATACTCTGCCGACGGTGAATGCATGCCGTTTTCAACCAGCTCATAACCCACTTTATAGTTTGCATCACTAAGATCTGTGCAGAACTTCACTGTAGTGTTCACATTTATTATGTCGCTTTCTGCCGACTCAAACACTGCTTGAACGTCAATATCAGCGAGCACTGAAGTTTCACTACGAGCCAACCAGTCGCTTTCAATAGCAAAATATTTGTAGCCTGATGTGCCATAGTATGGGTCACACGACAATTCACGGTCATACCAACACATCGGATAGCCTGACACTTCGTTAGGTGTACCTGTGACATTTTGCATCGGATCTCCGCTATGGAAAGCAACACCAATAAAGTCAGGATATCGCTCATTCATGTATTGCATTGCAGCAAATCCACGCGGACACCATCCACACCATGTGCCGGTGTATTCTTCCATTACCGGTCGGTGCTTAGGCACAAATGAGCAGAAGCGCAATAGTCCCGTTACCGACTTATACTCATTTTTGTTTTCACTACCGTTCACCTTGGTGACTGTGAGTGTCAAATCTTGCTCACCTTTCACTTGCGAAGCCGGGAGAGTAACTTCAACAACTTGCGACTTAGCAAACTCGGCAGGGATAGCCTCGTCTAAATCAACATGCACAGTGCCGGCTTCACTAGCATACTCATATGCCACGTCTACACTTGCAATTGGTGATGAACCAAAGTTACTAATCACGGTGGCAATAGGCGATTCTTTACCTATCAATCCAAGCGCATCGCCTTTGAACGAGATGCTTGCCGCATTTTCATAGAAGTCGCCATCAAGTGTCACACTCATTGTCGGCACAAAACCATAAGACGTTTTATTCATCCAGCTATAGTATGTGCGCGATGTGTGAATATAAAACTCTGCCGAGCTGGTATATGCTCCTATTAGAGGTTTTTCTTCGTCTTTTTTAGCCGAGAATGAGTAGCCAATATACACGCCCTCATCGGTGATGGTATATGGCTCGTCAAATTTGACAACCAACTTTCCATCAACCGGCTCTACGCTCACATTAACAATATCGGGATCGTTTTTGCGCGATTTCAATTTCAGAGCTTTAGTCAAGAACACTGAATAATCTGACACATAGCTGCTCTCCTTTACCGGGATTTCAACAGCCGAAATTTTCTTGCCAATAAATCCGGCATTAGTGAGACGAACAGCAACATCGTATGTTTCTGTCTTCGCTGTGCCAAATGTTGAACTTGCTTCAGGCGCCAAATTGTACACAACCTGCCCGGCTTGTGCCATTACAGCACTTGCGGCTACTGCGAATAAAAAGACTAACTTTTTAATCATAGCGTTGTTTTTACTTTATTTTCTGATTTCCTTAATAGCGGTGCTGCTACCGTCAGCATAGTTAGTTTTCTTGATAAACAAGCCGTTTTGAGGATTGCTTACGGCACGGCCTGTCAAGTCATAGAAGCTTTCGCTAACCACTTGCTTAGCGGCATTGCTAATCACATCTTTAGCTCCGGCTGCATCAATAACAACTGCATCTGTTTTGTACTCTTTGCCGTTGCTTGAAACGTAAGTTGTTTGAACACCAATTGTTTCAAATCCTTGAATGTAGAAATAGATGGTGTGTGATATGCCGCTATAAAATACATCATAACCATCTGTATATGAGTACGGTATATCAGTAATTTCTTCTTCTGTTTGACTTATATACTCATCAGGATAGAGGGTATACGGCTCACCATCAACCAAGAAGTTATAGTAAAGTTTACTCTTTGGCAAAACATTTCCGTCTGCATCATAGTTAGGAAGATCGAATGCCAAGTAACCATATTCAGCATCTTCATCGTATGGCATATAATCGGTAATTACCGGATTTTCAGGAATTGACTCAGTGATGTCGCCTTGCGGAGTGAGAGACAATACAACGAATGCAAAATCTGTATATTGTACCTCTTTACCAATATTAGCTATAACTGCTTCATTTTCGCCAACGGCAGTATATGTATCCGACTCGGCATCGTAAGTCAACTCAAATGTGTCGTTGAGGTCGTATGTTGTGTAATAGAAATCATAATCCTCATAGTATGTCACTGTTGACGTGCCACCCCAGAAATAGATAAAGTGATTGTAGTCAACACCTATCAGTTGACCGGATGGGATAGAAATCTTGTTGTCTGCAATTGTTCCTTTCACCCATGCATCATCAAAACCTTCCACAAGGCCTTTGATATAGATATTGCCACCATCGGTAACTACTTCTCCAAGTTGAGAACCTTCACCGTATGTTATAGCGTATTGTTTTGATGCACTATTTGTCGGCACTTCAACATACGTATCTGTCATAGGTAAAAATTCGTAATCGGTATCACCGTAGCCAACCCAATAAGAAGCTTCTACCGGGTTACCATCGTCGTCTTCATCTTCATAATATGTTATAAGGCCTAACAGATATTCTCCGCCTTCATTGCCCAATTGTTTGATTTCACCGTCTTTATATTCAAACTTTATCGGCTCATCAACGGCAACATACCAATCTTCATCTTCGTCATACTTCATGTTTGTTGCAAAATAGTCATACACAGTGCCATAATATTCTTCAGCATAAATAGCTTGAGGGAACGACACTGTGATTATGCCATCTGCATCAATAGTACCTTTAAGGTATGTTCCTGTCTCTAGGGCTGAAAACGGGTTTTTAAAGTAGACTTCGCCATTATCGGTAAACGTCACTTCGCCAACCGAGCCATAATCGATGTCATCATACAAACCAAAATAAGAATACGAATAGCCGTACGAATTGCGATAGAACACTTCTGTGCGACCTTCCGGAGCTTCGGTAATGTAATTAGCTTCCGGAGCTTTTGCCGGCACTTTAAATGCCTTGGCTTTTTGAGCTGCCGGGGTTGTTGCCAATGGCTGTCTTGCGTCATTTTTTACCAATGCACTCGGTGCATTGTGCAACCAGCTTTTCGGAAAGTTTGTTGAGTTTAAAGCTTTAGGGCCTGTAATTGCGGCCGGAGCACTAATGGTTGCAGCAAGAGCTACTGCTGTGATTAGGGAGTAGATTTTTCTCATAATCGTATATATTTATAAGGTTTAGAAAAAGCAAGTACGATATTCATCTCTACGATGATGCAGCAAAATTAGCTATTTTCTTATTAAAAACAAATTCTTTTTACACTTTTCAGTGATTTTTACTATTTTCATAGCAATTTTCCGAAGAATTATTTCATTTCTATTACAATCACACTCAACAACGAGAACATATATCTAAAACGAGAGGCGGCCTCTCACGAAGCCGCCCCTCTATCATTGTCGAAATAAACTAATCAATTATTTCACAAGAACCTTTGAAACATTATTGCCTTGACGACGGATATAGATACCGTTTGCAGGATTAACCACGCGGATACCTTGGAGGTTGAAGTATTCAACATCACCGTCATTTGCGTCTGCATTAACGTCTGCTATGCCTGATGCGTATGAAAGTTCTCTGGGGTTGTACAAAGTAATTTCAACTTCGCGACCATCACCGAGAGTGATAACGAGCCAAGTGTAAGTTTCGCCATCTTCTTCTTCCCAACCGGCTGAATCGATATCGCCATCGTAGTTGAATGAAGAGAATTGCTCATTAAATACATAGTATGTACCGGCATTATCACCTACTTTCCAGTTTGTCTTAACAATACCATTATTGTAGTATGTAAGAACGAGGTCATCTGCACCATCAAGGAAGTTGCTGATAGTAACTACATTTTCTTCTACTGTGTAGTAGTGAGGCAGACTTGCATAGTTAACTTCATCGTCACCGTCATATTCACTAACATAAAGAGTGATTGTGTTACCAACTACTGTTTCGCTATTCTTTTCAATGTAGATGCGCACTTTAACATTGTTGAGGTCTTCAACATAGTAACCTTGGTTGAATGAACCTGCAAGTTCTACATACTCATCTTCGTCACCTTTCACATACTTAGAATTAGCGGCGTCTACAACAAATCCTTGATAGTAGTCATCACCAATGTTGAAGTAGTAATTACCACTAACTTTTTCGTTGGTTGTGATTTCACCGGCTTCGTTCCAAGAAATAGGCAATGTAACGGTGTTGCCCATGAGTTTAGAAACAGAGATTGAACCTTCAGCAAGGTCAGTAACATCGGCTGTAGTTTTGCTAACTTTATTTACAAACTCAATGCCATTGCGATTTGTGATAACTTCTGTTGTGAGGTCTTTGATTTCTATTGGTTTAGAAGCCTCAAAATCATCGGGAAGTTGCACGTAAACCACGAAGCTGTCTTCGTCATACTCTTCTTTGTTTTCGTTCAATTGGCAAAGACCAACAGTCCACTTAAATTGCTGGGTTTCTGCTATGTATTCGCGCTTGTAATCTTTGAGGCGTGCATAGTTGAAACTGTCGTAAGTAAATGTTGTTGTGAAATAGCCACCTGCATCAAATGTGCAATATACACTACCGTCAGTTTGCATTGTGAACGGGAATGTGAGTGTGCGAGCTGCGTCAAACGGGCTATTGATTGTAACGGTGCTACCACTGATTGTAACATCCCAGTGCACTTTATTGCCTTCTGCTGATTCTACACCGTCAACAACGTTGTGCACTTCAACATTCTTTTCGTATTCCTTCGGAGTGAAGCCATCAGGAAGTACAATGTAGATTGATGCGTTAAACTTATCTGAACCGTCGGCGGGAACTGCCCATCCTCCAATTTCAATATTGTAAGCGCCATCGTTTGCTTCATCCAAGAAGTAGTCAAGTCTACTAACTTGAATTTGAGACAATTGATATGTGCCAAGATCAAAGTTTCCGGTCACGTTGTCACCGTCAGCTGTCTTGTAGTAATAACCTGTCTTTGTGTATGCTTGACCATCAAATGTCAACTCAATTGCATTGTCTTCATAAACAGTTACTGTGAGTGCCTTATTTGAACCGGCAAAGTTGGGTATCACAACTGTGCCATCTTCAACATAACCTTGAGCAGTGATAGTCTTACCGTATGCACCGGTATCCCAGTTAAGAACGTCAATATTAATTCCATCAAGATATTTAACGCCTGAAGGAATAGCAAACTCAAGTTCTACTTCTTCGCCATCAAGAGTAACGTCAATGTAAGCATATTTTGATCGGCCAGAACTATACCAACCTGCAGCTTCTTCATCACCGTCATAAACAAGTGTAGAGTAAGTTTTGCCAAGTGCATAGAAAGTGCCTTCGTATGTGCCGGCAGCCAAATTTGTTTGAGCAGAGCCTTCTGTTTCGCCTTCGGCAGCGCTCAAGAAGCTAACACTGAGATTAATGTCGCTATACAACAAGTTGTCAATTGCAACAGCACCATTTTCTACTGCATAAGTGTGCAAGCTTGATGATTCGCCATCACCGTATTCGCCTGTTTCAAAATCATATTCATAAGCACTTACTGTGATAGTCTTTACATCAGCTGAGTTCTTCACAAAGTAAATGCGATAGAGAGCATCGGTGTATGCATCGC
>CAZGAN010000003.1:0-20726 GCA_964523655.1 uncultured Bacteroides sp. | reverse complement strand
AGCCTTATTGGTTGTATTTACTGTTTCGGTTGATGTTACAGCCGGCAAATATGTTCCTGCAGGAGTTTGAGTATAGATAACTGACTTCAAATTTTCCATGATTATCGGCTCTGATGCCTCAAAATCTTCAGGTAACGGCAAGTGAAGCACATATTTTGCCTCTGCTGAAGCATATTCTTTCACATTGCTGTCTGCGGTAAATCCGATTGTCCAAACGAACTCATTATTTTCAACGTCATAAGCGCGTGCATTATCAAACAAACGTGCGTATGTCACACCGTTGAATGAGCATGAGCCGGTATAATAACCGGTTGCAGCGGTGGTATAAACTGTACCATCGTTTTGCATGGTGAACGCAAGGCTTAATTTACTCTTGTCAAACGGATTGGTAATTGTCACTGTGCTACCACTGATAGTGTAGTCTAAGTGTGCAGGAATTGCTTCACCGCTTTCTTTTTCGCCATCGTAAGCATAGAGTTTAACATTCTTCTCTAGTTCTTGCGGCTCAAAGTCTGCAGGAAGTGTGATCACAACAGTAGTGCCGCCGTAGAATGACAATGTGAGTGTTTGTGCATCGTCAGTCTTTGCATATTTTTGAGTGGTATAGCTATCGTTTGAAAGATAAACCTCATTTACCCCAAGCTCGCCCAATGTGCAGTTGTAATAATCGGCGGAGAAGTTATTTGAAACTTTTCCTGTTTCAAGGATTGTGAACGATGCATCTAACGATGTATCCAAAAATTGCGGGAACGTAATCACGCCATTACCATCGTAGGTATATGCAACTTTAAATGTTGATGATTCGCCATCAACTGTTGCAGTTGCATCTACAAACGTAGGAAGTTCAATATACACATTCACCCAAGTGCATTCGCTTTGCGATTTGTAAACATAAAATGCATCTCGCAATGTTCTGGGTTCATTTATCGCAGCCTGACCGGCATAGCCATAAGTTGCATAGAAATTTGTTTCACCTACAGTCCAATCGATATATAAATAGTCATTTGGAACACCACCAGAAACACTTGTTCCATCATCACTCAATGTATAAGTAACGGTCTCATCTCCACCTAGATAATTAGGTATATTGATTACATTACCGTCAACATAAATGGTCATGTCAACTGTTTCTGTCTCAAAGTATGTTGTGTTGTAGTCTGAGATTGTAGCTGTCACTGTATACGGCTGACCGAGATATTTCACCTCAATCGGTTCAAAATCATCGGGAAGTTCGAAATATACATTAAGAAACCAATCATATTCATCTATTTCCCAAACACCAAGATACAAATATTGCTTGCCGTCTTCTACATAGTACTTGAAATCAGCATTGTTGTTGTAGAAATAGATTCCGCCATACGTAAAATCGCCAAAAGTGAAATTGCCACTTACATATTCTTGCGGCTCATCATACGTAACTTTCTTGTTAGAGTAACATGTTACATCTAAGTTGAAGTCTGCTCCACACAATTTGCTAAACGATATAACACCGTCAGCAATTGTCACCTCTGCCGTTGCTTGAGTCTCCGAAGCAACAGTATTCCCGCTGCTATAAGAGTACTTCGATACACTTCCGGTCAGAGTTACTGCGTTCGCCGCTATCGCGACAAACAGCGTAAGAATGAAAAGGTATAGCTTTTTCATTTGATTAGAATGTGTTAATTAAAAAATTTATTTATTAGATTTGGGTATTTTCTTGATAAAGACAAATATAATTTGTGATTATTCTAAGGGTTTAAAAACGCATGCAAGTTATTAAAACATTTTTAATATCCAAAGACTTTAACTTAATTTAACGCAATAGAAAGTCAGCAGATATCCCGTGGGGATTTTGATGATTACCTACTCTATTAACCACTAATGCGTACCTTTGGCACGGAGATTAGCGGTTAATACACACAAATTAGGCGGCTCAGTTTTTACTGCACTGAGCCGCCTAATTTGTAAGGTCAAAAAAATTTACCAACGGTAACCACCACCGCCTCCGCCTTGCCCGGGACCGCCGCCACGTCCACCGGGGTCTCCATGTGTTGGAGGTGGAGCACCGTGATCAGGACCCATGGCATCCCACCATAAGTCGCAGCTTGTCATGCTAAGCATCAATGCCATGCCGACAGCAATAAGGAGTTTTGTGATGCGTTTCATAATCTGTTTGTTTTTAGTTTTTTGCTTTTATTCTTTGACTTTTTGCGGTTGAAAAGGTTTAAAAGCAACGCACGGCAGATTATGACTTCTGATACTCCGAAGGCGACATGCCGGTGAGGTGTTTGAAGTATTTTCCGAACGATGATTGATTACTAAAACTCAGAGCATAAGCCACTTGCTGCACATTCTTTCCCGAAAAACGCAACAGATTTTTCGCCTCGATTATCACAAACTCATTAATCCAATCGGCTGCAGAACGTCCGGTTGCTTCCTTCACCAACACAGTGAGATATTTCGGCGATATAAACAACTTGCCGGCATAAAATGCCACTGTGCGATGCTGTGTGTAATTGAGGTGCACAAGCCGCATGAAATCGCGCACATAGCTCGACCTACGGCTGCGCGAAGAGTCGGGTGCATCAGCTTCACGACTGATACGCACGAAGCTAAATTGCAAAAGTTGATAAAATACCGATGCTATTATTGAACGCGCTATGTTGAGCGAGAACACTGTTTCTTCAACATCGCGTGCATTAAGGTCGAGAAGCTCAAAATAGCGCATCAGTTTGCTTGCCTCCGTGTCTGAAATGCGCATCACCGGTGAACGTTTCTCTATGAGTGAACGTATGTTGATTGCATTGAGGTCTATATTTATATCAACCATGAAGGCTGTCGACACCAACAAAATGTAAGTATCAACACGACTATAATCTATGTTCGATATGCGAAACAATGTGCCCGGGCTAATCACCAACAGGGTGTTTGAGCGCACGTGGTAGTTTTGCAAATTAATCTCGGCATCAAGGCTACCCTTGCGGGTAACTATTATTGCAAGACAGTCAAGACGCATGGGCGAATCAAACTCCGACATCGGATTGCTGTCGCCCTTTATGCGTGTGAACACATAGTTATCACCCATGCGGCTAAATTGCGTGGCTATACGTTCTACGCCCGCAAGTTGGCTGAGTTGTAGTTTTTTCTCCATGGCTATTATTTATTTTTTAGTTGTTGTTGCTAATGTGTACATCAAGCTGCGGGAAGGGGAACGAAATGCCCGGTCGCGGTAGCTCGCTATATATACGTTTATTCACTGTGTAGTAAACGTCCCAATAGTCGGCGCTGAGAGCCCATGCACGCACTTTGAGGTCTACACTCGATGCTCCAAGCTTGTCGAGAAGCACTACCGGGCTACGGTCAATCTTCACCGGCTCAGGGCGTTTGCTATCAATGTGTGCACGCGCACGTGCCATATTTTCGCGGAATTTCTTGCGTCGGCTATGAAACATACTTGAGAAGAAATTGTGATGTTCTTCCTCTTCTTCGGCTTCAACTTCGTTGTCATCTTCGGTTTCTGTGCCGGGAGCATGCTCCTCAATGTATTGTTTCACAATCTTTGGCTCGGTGCTAAGTATGGCAAGAATTGCTGCACGCGCCTTTTCAAAGTCTTCACCATAACTGATTGATACATCCCAATCTATGCGACGATAGCTCTCACGGCTCCAGTTGTTAATGGTTCCGGTTGAAAGTCCGCCATTTGGCACAATGATTGATTTATTGTCGGGAGTGCAAATGATAGTGCTAAATATTTGTATTTCAGTTACAGTTCCGGCATAGCCTTGAGCCTCAATGTAGTCGCCCACTTTATAGGGTTTGAGCAACAGTATGAGCACACCACCGGCAAAGTTTTGCAAGGTGCCGCTGAGAGCCATACCCACAGCAACACCGGCAGAAGCAAAGACCGCTATAAACGACGATGTTTCTACGCCAAGTATGCCTATCACCGTGACTATGAGTATGAAATAGAGTGCAATTCGCACAAGGCTGAGCACAAACGTGGTCAACGATTTGTCAACTTGGCGACGTATCATTATAGCTTTCACCAAGTTGTGTATTTTTCTAATAACAAATTTTCCGATAGTGAACACAAGGAGTGCTACGGCAAGATTTATTGAGAAGTGCACAAATCGCTCCATCAATATGTCTATAGCATCGTCAATGGGTAGCGATTTCAAAAATTGCCAGTCTTGCTCGGCTTGCGCAGCCTGTGCCGCCTGAATCGAATCGTTAACTAATGAAATGGATTCTTGTAGTAATAGCATTGCTAATGAAATGTGAAGATAGGATTATTAATGAAATAGATACGACACAACATCGTTGTACCACGACAAGGTGTTGTAGTTACGGGTAGCAGCAATCTCATCGTCGACCGACGTGAAGATGTAGGTTGACAATCCGCAGTGTGTATCTATATTTAGTTCTTGCCATAGGGTTGGTGTTGCTGCTTCATAGATTATGCAATTGCTGAGTGCTGTTTGCCAATTTGCATAGTCTTCATCTGAAGCTATTGCACGTATATAGTCTGCCAAATCGTAGTAATAGCAACGATTTGAAGTCATATATTTTTGCGGGTGATAGCCTTCGGGATAACATGTCTCGGCTGACTGATATATTTTGCGGGTGGCAGCAGCAAGGTCATCAAGGCCTGCAGTGCGCACTACCGACATGGTGCAAGTTTGCCAAAATCCGACCTGTTCATTATACGTGTTAAATGTGTTTGTTGCTGAGCCAACAAGGTCGAAATTATCAGCAAAGAGATAGCGCAAATTTTTGTCGTAGGGCATGCCGTCAACCGGAAGTTCACTAGCGCTGGCCACAATATAAGGAGTCACGTTGCGTAGCTCATATTCAACCTCAACCGCAGCCATATAGCAGCAATCAAAATACACAAACGCAAAGCCTTCACCGCTGAGTGCAGACGCGAGTGTGGTTATATTCATCTTCTTGCTGTTTTCCGAACCCCAAGCTTTAAATTTGCTTTTTGAAGCGCTCGATTCGTCAATACCGTTTTGAAGCCATCCATCGCCGTGGCTCCAAAGTATCAAGCCATATTCTTTTGCCGGAGCCAGCAATTTTGTGTCGGCAATGACTTTGCGCATACGCTCTGATTGCACTGACAACAACCCGTCATCAGCATAGTCTTTGAGCTGCACGAGGCCGTTAGCAGTAACTTCGCTGAGTGTTGCATTTCCGTCTGTATCAGCATGGTAAAGCATCAATTTACCGCCATTGAAGTCTCCGTTTTGTGCCGCTGTGAGCATTTCTTCAATATCGCTTGCATCAGCATCTGCCGAGCCAAGTGAATTGTTTGCTGCCATGTAAACAAGTATTGTGCGATGCACCGTGTTGTCAACCGGTTCATCGTTACTGCTACAACTTGTGAACGTGAACGAGCAAATAGCTGCTAACGTCACGAATATGAGTGCTTTAAATTTATTCATTGTGTTTGGTATTTATGCGTAAGATGTATGCTGCAAAGGTATGTAATATTATTGAGAAAAAAGCCCTTTTTGCTAATTTTTTGGCAAAAAAGGCTTTTTTAACCGGTCAGACTATCGCTAGTCTTTAGATTTTCTTCTATTTCAAAGGCACTACACCAATGCCGGGGCGATCAGGTATGGTAACTTTTCCGTCTACAATCTTGATGCCATCAAACAGATCGTTGGCAATCAACAAGTTTCCGTCAAGGTCTGCCCAGTCTACCATAGGAGCGAGTTGCGCGGCAGCTGTAACAGCGCACGATGTCTCTGTCATGCAGCCAAGCATCACTTTCATGCCGAGAGCGCGTGCCAACACTGCCATCTGATATGCTTCATGCAATCCGGTTGACTTCATGAGCTTGATATTGATGCCGTCATAAGCCTCTGCTGCTCGGCGCACATCAGGCAGACGTTGCAAAAACTCATCAGCGATGATTGGCAGCGGTGAGCGCTCACGCAACCACGCAGTGTCGTCTATACGGTCTTTCATCATCGGTTGCTCAACAAACAAGCAATTGCGCTCTGCCAACCAATGGCACATTTCAAGCGCTTGCTCGCGGTCGTTCCAACCCTGATTAGCATCAACACAGATAGGCACATCAGAATATTCGCGAAGAGCATTAACTATTTCTTTGTCGTGATCAAGTCCCATCTTCACTTTCACCACCTTAAACGGTGACACTTCTTCTATTTTTGTGCGCATCTCGTTGGGGTCTTTGTCGTAGCTAATTGTGTACGACGTATTCGGACAGTTATCCGGATTCAAACCCCAGATTTTATACCACGGCTGCCCCATAATTTTGCCGAGCAAATCGTGCAAAGCAATGTCGACTGAAGCTTTTGCTGCGCGGTCGTTAGGTGAAATTGAATCAAGATAAGTATGTATGTCTTCTATGCGGAAGGGGTCGGCAAATTGTGTGAGGTCTACTTTTGAAAGAAACGATGTCACTGACTCCACACTCTCGCCAAGATATTGCGGCATTGAGGCTTCGCCATATCCAGTGATGCCGTCCAACTCAATGCGCACTTGCACCCCGGGGGTTGTGGTGCGCTGATATTTGGCTAGATTGAATGCATGTCGCAATTTCAACTCATAAGGCTCGAAAATGAGCTTCATGCGTCCTGATTTTACTGTTTGGCGTGTTGCTGAGCCAAATGCTGAAAATGAAATTGGTGTTACCGCTAACGCAGCACCAAGCGCTGAGGTGCGCAAAAAGTTTCGTCTATTCATTGCTTTATAAGTTATTTTTAGAAGTACCACGGATGATTTCGGGCATACGTTATAC
This sequence comes from uncultured Bacteroides sp., assembly GCA_964523655.1. Classification (GTDB taxonomy): domain Bacteria; phylum Bacteroidota; class Bacteroidia; order Bacteroidales; family Muribaculaceae; genus CAG-873. The sequence continues at coordinate 13,978 of CAZGAN010000003.1, read as the reverse complement.
CCGTTGTTCCTATATTTCCGTTGATGCGCACGGCATGCAAAAACGGAGTTGTGAGATAGTCGGGGCTCTCAGGGTCTATGCTATTTCGCTTCACTCTGCCCGATGAGTGGACGTAGTTGCCATTACTATCATATATGGCAACGTGAGTGACACGACGTGTCTTGGCATTGCCAAAGAATAGCAAGTCGCCGGGCTGACAACTGCGCCAATCTTTGGCCTCTATACGTGTGCCGGTGAGCGCTTGCTGCGATGCATCGCGCATAAGTATTATGCCGTTTGCCAGATAGCTCACTTTTGCCAAGCCTGAGCAGTCAAGCGTCTTGATTGATGTGCCACCCCAAAGATATGGCGTACCTTCCATTGAGTACGCTTGATTGAGTATCACATCAGCATCAAAATCTTGTGCCGCCCATTGTTCTATCGGTGTCACATCTACCGTGTCAACCCAGCAAACGCGCGCATCGGGCAAAGTGATTTGCACCCTACCATTAACCACATTGTCAAACGAGCCTTCAACTATATTACCGCTAACCAAATCGGTGACAACATCGCGCACGCCGTTAGCCTCGGCTGATGTGTATGCTCGTGTTTGATACACCGACTTTACCACCAATCGTTTTGCCTCGCGCCAAGCTTTCATCTCGGCATCGGTTTTCGGAGCAAGTGAGTTGTCAATAACCCACGCTATATATCCATCAGGAGTTTGCACGTGCCACCATGAGCCGTCTTTTTCCAGCACTCTTATGGGCATACCCATGATTGCTTGCGTTGCCATTTCTGCTTCATGTCCCGGGTTCACCCGCAGACAAGCCACTGAAATGCGTGGCTGTGCCCACTCGTCTGAAGGCAATACCTTCAGCTCATCTTTAGCCTTGACACCTTGAGCTTTCAATGCATCAAAAAGTTGCTGTTTCACCGACGCTTCCGATGTCTTTCCGGTGATGGTTACCGACGAGTCTTTAGCATACACGGCTTTTACGTCGTAAATGATTTGACGCTTGTCGGGGGCATATTTTGTTTTTGTTTGCGATATAGCATCGTTCACTCGCTGCGACACTGTCTGTGCCACGCCTCCGAGCGATACGGCTAATGCTAACGATAAAATTAGTGTTCTCATTTATTTACGGGATGTATATCTATTATTTCTAAATGTTGATTCCAGCCGGGATAGAATAGATTACCTCGCGAGGTCTCCACTTCGCCCATCTGAGCATCAACAGTTTCGCTGCGTATATATTTCTTTGGTGGATAAAAGTCGCCACACACGCCTTTATTGGCTGCCAATCGGTGTGCATCCATTCCGGTTGAGTAGAAGTTGCGCACACGCTCATCTGTGGAGCTACCATATCGGCCAAACGACACATCTACGGGCACCCACCCCACTCCTTCAAAATAAACTTCTGCCCAGTCATGCAGATTTTTTTCTCCGGGATGAAGCATCCATCCACTCTCCCAGCGCGCCGGCACACCCAAGCTACGCATAAGTGAAATGTAGAGCAGCGCCACCTGACCGCAATCGCCGTGTTGCTCGGCTATCACATAAGCGGGTATGCACTCTATCGTGCTATATTCGCGAGCTCCTGCCCACGGATAGTGATATACGATGTAGTTGTATATCAGCTCACTTTGCTTATACGGATTTGTCTCTTCGCCAACAATCGCCCGTGCCAACGGTGCAAGATTCACTATGTGTGGTGCTTGCATTGCCGTATATTCTTTGTATAAAGCCGATTGCGTGTCGTAAGGCTGCAGATGTTCTTCAATATACTGCGGCGAAAAGTATTGTGCCTTGGTCACAAAACGAACTATGTATTCAAAATGCATGTCTTTACCTTCAGCCACCGGCTGCTCAAAGTAGATTGACCGATGCACTGACTGTGCTGCCGTTGAAATGATGTGTTGTTGCGGAAATGATGATATCAATTGCACATCGCTTTGGCGCTCGCTCTCTATTGGATACGGCATCCATACTCGCAATGTGTCGCCGCCAAGCACTGCATCATAAGGCACGTCGATAGTGAATTTATACGTCACTTGATGCGCTGCGCCAAGTGCATTTTTGCCTTCATAGTAGTCGAGCACCGAATCAACAAATGCTACGCGCTGCGCCGAAGCACCGCATCCACGATATTCCATAGGATTTGAAGCTATTAGCTCAAGATTTCGCGCCGCCTTGCGATGCACACGCTCAACACCATCTATTACACGTGTTTCAATATAGCGCTTATTTATTAGCCATCGCTTGGCTGTCGAATCAATATCGAAGTCATATTTTTCTCTTATAGCTTGACGTGCTTCATCAAATGTAAGGCTAAAATCAGAGAGTAATCTATTGTGCACAGCCGTTGCCGAATCAGTCTCAAACCAAGTCGGCACAGTTGCAAAAGCCGAAGAGCCAACAACTAGTGAGCACAAAAGTGTTGTTATTTTTCGCATCTGTTTAGTTTTTTCATATCGACATACAAAAATAGCAATTTAATTCAATTTTCACAAACATTTATAAAAAACAGAAGGCCACGCTTTCTCAGCGCAGCCTCCCCAGTATCTGTAATTCTAATTGTCAATTACTTATTTTACTATAAATTTCGCAGTTGAAACAATTTTGCCATTGGCGGTTGCTGATACAACATATACGCCGGGAGCAAGATTGCGTGTTGATACTGCATCTACAGCTGCTGCAACTTTCACACCATAGAGGTTGTAAACTGTGAGCTTGCAGCCATCAGCAACAAATGCATCTGAGGTTTTGTGCAAGTTTGCTGCATTCACCACCAAGTCAGCAACACCTGAAGTTGCTTCTTCGAAGTACAGTGACAAGTTTGCATCAGCAAATTTCCAGGGGTTAGATGCATCTTCACCCAATTTGAAACCTTGAGCTGTAACAAATTCTTCAGTGAAATCGGCAGCAGCAAGAGTTGCGCCCTCGGTTGTGTTTTCACCTGCTTCAATTTTGCTGTCAACAACAGCCAAATCACCTACTGCATAGTTGCTTTGTATACCGGCATCAGCAGCGTTGGGTTGATCGCTGTAGATGGGTTCCCAGTTATCATCATAACCTGTAACATCGGGCTCAGCATTGTATGATGTGTAGCCTACAATGCGGTGTGATGTTGTAGCTTGGTTGAGATAGCTTTCGCTTGTCACTTCGGGCACTGAGATTGAAGTAAGTGCTACAACATTGTTGTAAACCACTTTTGCACCTGTGCCTGTCCAGTCTTCGGCAAGCTCGCCAACAATACCGGCAGTTTTTGCGCCACCGCCCCAAGTTTCGTTTTTAGTAGCTTTGATTGTACCTTCAACGTAGTTGTTATAGATGGGAGCACGTCCTGCATAGCCAACAATACCACCAATACCGTTTTCGCCTTCTATGTCAGCGTTAACGTGGCAGTTTGCAATGTATTCTTGACCGGTTGATGATACGCCGGTGACGTTGAGTTTTGAAACAATACCACCAATTGATGATCCACCGGCAATATAGCCTTGGAATGAGCAGTTTTCAACGTTTGAACCGGTCATGATTTGTGTTGCCAAACCACCGAGAGCAGTAACATTCGATGTGCCGTCTTCAGTCAAATCAATGTTTGCGCCTGAGATTGAGCTATTTTTGAGCGTTGCGCTGATTGCCATTCTGCCAACAAGACCGCCAAATGTAGCGTATGATGCATTATCGGCAAGTGCTGTGTATCCGTCTACATGCACGTTTTCTATCGACGGTGAGCCTTTTTCATCACCGGTTGCTGATGCTGCAACAAGTGCAACACTGCTGTTTTCACTTCCTACTACAACTGTTGCATTTTTGAAGTTAAGGTCTTTAACTACTGCTTTTCCTGAAATTTGTTGGAAAAGTGCATTGTTGTATGAGTCGTTAATCAATGAGAGATTAGAGATTGTGTGGTTTGCACCATCAAGTGAGCCTTTGAACACTTCACCAACCGGGCTGAAATCATAGCCTGATGCATCAATATCATTAGCAAGTTTATAGCTTGCTGTGAGGTTACCTTTCATTTGTTGCAAGTCACCCACTGATGAAATGAGGAACGGATTTGAAGCCGAGCCGTCACCACCTTTTTCAAATTTTGTGAAGGGGAGATGCAAGAATGATGAAGTGTAAAGATCATTGTCGCTATTATAATAGATAATCCAAAGTGCAGGGTCATCATTTGCGTTCATCAATGTGATTGATGACAATGAGCCAAGTGTTTCATCGTCGGTGAGTTGCGCTAGAACATCGCCGTCAGTATTCAAAATAACAAGGCTTTCTTCTGTTGCTGTTCCGCTGGCTGACTTATATTTTTTCAACAAGAACATGTACTCACGTTTGCTGTCGGTATTAAACAAATACGGTGTGAGCACTGATGTTTTAATATAGGGCAATGCCATAGCCACTTGCGTGCCGAGAGGTATAATTTCATTGTGGTCAAATGTGCCGTCTGAATTATACCATGCAATGTAGTGCGATGTGTTATCATCATCGTCAGTGATACCATAGCCCAACGAGAAAGCATATTGATAACCGTTGCTTGTTGCCAAACGGTCAGCGCTAGCTGTGAGTGAGTTTCCATCTTCAAGAGCGACCGGGAATGTTGCTACGATGCGGCATGAGGGAAGGTCTACAAATTGGAATGACTCAACGCCGTCAATAACTTTATAGAAACCTTGTTGATGCTCATAGCCGGGTATATCGCTCATGTCAACCAATGCTGATGCTTCTGTTGCAATATCGGCAACCTTGTTACCATCAACATCATAAGCGTAGAATGAATATTCTGATTCATCTGTATTTGAAATGTAATCTTCAACAGCTACAATATATGTGGGGTTACCGTCTTTTGTCCATGTGCCGAATGAAACATCGTCAGCATAGTTAAGCAATCCAATTTCGTAGAATGAGCATACTGTGCCGGTTTCATCTTTCAACTCCATTGGTATCTTGGTTGTCTTTACCAATGAGAAGTTGCTGTATGTAACGCTATACAAGTCAACAATCAAACTATTATCAGTATTCGGAGTCAAATCACGTGTCATCTCTCCGGTTGTCGGATCGTATGAAATTGCATCATTCACAAAGTACGGTTTCTCATACTTCATAACGGCAAAATACGGCTTTGAGTCTGCAACTACACCTATAAACGGTGTTGCGTCATAGCCTTCAAGATTGTCATACGGTATGTTTATTGTCTTGAGTATTGATGCATTAGAGCTGCTCCAACTTGCAGGGCCATAAACATCATAGTGATATGTGTAGACTTCTGAGTCGCTATCACTTGCTTCTGTGCCATATACTTCTGAGCTGGGCAAATATGTGTCATCAAAGAATGTCAAATAGAATTTCTCGCTATATGAGCCAGAATTAATAGCATTCACATAGTAACCTTCTATTGTATCAACTGCTCCTTCCACACCTATTGAATATACCTTTGTATATACATGGTTCACATATTCGGGTGTGTTGGCAGCAATCATCACCATCACTTCATAGTTTGCGTCGGTGTTGAAGAACTTTTGCGTTACGCACGCGCCTAATTCTATTGCAGAAACGCCGGTTTCGTTATCGCCAAGCACCACGTCATCGCTAACTGTTCCGACTTCCTCGTAATTAGAATCGTAGATTGTAAATTTATACTTTGAAATCACCTTTTTGGTGGCATATCCACCCTCAAGTTCTTCCTCAGTGTATTCAAGGTCTTGCACATAGTACCATGTTGAGCCGTCAGGCGCATCCAAATAGCCAACTGCATAACCCGAAGGCAATGCATTTTGCAAATCATCTTTTGTGACAAGCTTTTGTGATTTCTGCTTGGCGGCCTTGACGTTGTTCAACGAAAGAGCTTTGCCTCCATTTGCCAAATCATAGCTCGACTTCGGCGCAAATTTAAACGCCTCGGTAGGGCGACTGAGTCGGTTCGATACTGTCGTTGCTGCATCTGCATTTTGAGCAAATCCAAATGTCATTGCCGGCAATGAAGCTACAGCAAGTAATTGTAAAGATTTTTTCATTAGCTTTTAAGATTTTAGAAGTGTATATGTTTATTTTTTCTTTCTCAAAGTATAAAATTAGAAATTTTCATGCTTTCTTCCTTTACAAGCGACAAAATTATAGCATTTATTTCAATTTACAAAGAATTTGTAAGAAAAAGTCACCAAACATGGCTTAAACAGTAAGATTTCGCCCCATATAATCAATTAAGGAGACTGAAGCTCTTTCTCTTCAATCTCCTTAATCATCTTAATTACCTATTATTTACCTACTATCTTTTATCTCAATGTGAAAGAAGATACTGATTTTATGTCGGTTGATGATGAACCTACGTACGCTTTAAATGAACCCGGTTCTGCTGTCCATTGTGCAGCTTTCTCATCATAAAATTTGAGGTCATCTACACTGATTTTAAACGATACAGTGGTTGATTCTCCCGGTTTCAAATCAACTTTTTTGAAACCTTTGAGCTCTTTAACCGGACGCAAAACCGATGCTTTATCATCACCAATATAGAGTTGTGCCACTTCTTTACCTTCACGATCTCCGGTATTGGTGATTGTGAAAGTGAGCGTGATGTCACTATCTGCTGTGATTGTGGTTGATGACAATGTGGGTTTGCTGAAGCTAAATGTAGTGTAGCTCAATCCGTAGCCAAACGGGAAGAGTGCCGGAATCTTTTTAGTGTCATGCCAACGATAACCAACCAAAATGTCTTCCTTGTACACTTCTTTTATGCTATCGCCCGGGTAGCATAGCGCATCAAACGAGTGTGCTCCGTTATCTGTTAACTTTTTCGGGAATGAGAACGGCAACTTACCTGACGGATTCACTTCTCCGGTAAGCACGTCTGCTATTGATGTGCCCGCCATAGAGCCCAAATACCACGATTGAAGCACTGCCGGCACTTTGTCAAGCCACGGCATTTCAACTGCATTTCCGCTGAGCAACACCACAACGGTTGCCGGACATGCTTCTGCCAACTCTTTTATAAGTTGTGGTTGTGAGAACGGCAAGCCATACTCTCTACGGTCGGTTGCTTCACAATCTTGATATGAATTCTTATTTAGTCCGCCAACAAAGATAACCAAATCAGCTTCTTTTGCTGCGGCTACAGCTTCTTCGCGAAGTGAATCTTGCACACTTTGCGCAATAACCTCTTCGGCATCATACATTGGCGAGCCGGCTTTATAGCCCTGTTTAAATACCACTTTGTCGCCAAATGCAGCACGCAGTCCATCGAGCGGCGATACAACTAATTTAGCCTTTAAATCTGATGAGCCGCCGCCTTCATTCAACTTTCGCACAGCATTGTCGCCAACAACAAGTATACGCTTGTACTTCGACGCATCAATCGGAAGCACATTCGCACCTTTTTTCACTGTTGGCTGATTTTTTAGCAACACAATTGCCTCATTACCAATTGCTCGACAAACATCAAAGTGTCCATCTGAGCAAAGTGCGCCATAAGGCTTTGACGAATTCATTGACGTGCGGAAAATCAATCGAAGTATGCGACGTGCCTTATCGTCAATGGTCGACATCGGCACTTCTCCTTTTCGCAACATTTCTAAATAAGGCTTTGCCAAATAGTAATCATCGTAAGTGAATGCACTTTCCGATGTCAAACCATTTGTGTATGAGCCCATTTCTATATCAAGACCGTTTACGGCTGCTTGATACGTGTCATGTGCCCCACCCCAGTCAGTGATTACACATCCGTCAAAGCCCCAATCTTCTTTCAATATTTTTTGAAGAAGTCGCTCATTGTGACAAGCATGCTGACCGTTATACTGGTTATACGAGCCCATGATTGACCATGCTCCGCCTTTTTGCACTGCTTTCTTAAATGCCGGAAGATATATTTCATAAAGTGCACGATCACTGAGGTGCACATCTATATGTCCGCGCCATGTCTCCTGGTTATTGAGCGCATAGTGTTTCACGCACGCTGCAACACCATTCTTTTGCAAATTTTGTATGTAGGGCACACACATCTCACCGGCTAGATACGGGTCTTCTCCCATATACTCAAAGTTACGTCCGTTGAGCGGTGTACGGTAAATGTTCACACCCGGGCCAAGAAGTATATTCTTTTCTCTATAACGTGCTTCTTCACCGATTGCCATGCCGTATGCTGCCGACATATCGGTGTTCCACGTTGCTGCCAGCGCCGTGAGTGCCGGAAACACAGTGACCGAATCTGAGGTCCAGCCCGAATAGCCCCAATCGTTCCAGTTTATTTCGGCACGCACTCCGTGTGGGCCGTCGCTCATCATGATTTGGGGAATACCCAAGCGCGGCACTCCGCGACTCGAAAATTTTGACTGCGCATGGCAAAGCGCAACTTTCTCTTCAAGTGTCATGCGAGAAAGTGCATCTTCAACACGCTTTTCTATCGGCTGCGTAGGGTCTTGATACACAGGCGTTGCTGCAAAAGCGCTGCAAGTCACTGCTGCTAAAAGTCCTGCGAATATTTTGTTCATAATTTTTATTTACAATTTATTGTTGTTGATGCTGAAGTGAGTCCATCGGCCGTAGCGGTGACTGCTATATCACCGGGAGTGCCGTTTGATTGTACTATGAGTAGTGCTTTGCCATAGAAAGCATTGCGATTATCAGCTTTGAAACGCTCCATTGATATCGGACTGCCATTGTCAACACCGGCATTAATTCCGACTCCGGTAACTGTAAATTTCACATTGTTGTCTGCCAACGGACATAAATTACCGTCTTTATCAACAATTTCTACAGTGACGTATGATAGGTCATATCCATCTGCTGTGATAGAGCTACGATCAGGAGTGAGACGTATTGCTGCAGGCTCTCCGGCTGTGAATATTTGCTGTTCGGCTACAACCTTTCCATTTTTACGGCTCACTGCTTTCACATTACCCGGATGATATGTCACACGCCAACTCACGTGCAAATCATCACCCTCTTTTGCGCGAACGCCTTGCGATTTGCCATTAACAAAAAGCTCTACCTCATCAGCATTGTTATAATATGCCCAAAGGTCTATTTCCTGGCCATCGGTCCAATTCCAGTGTGGATATAAGTGAAGCACTGTCTTGTCCGGTCTCCATTCGCTCTGATACATATAATATACGTCTTTCGGAAATCCGGCAAGGTCTACTATGCCGAAATACGAACTACGAGCAGGCCATCCGTATGGGGTTGGCTCTCCGATGTAGTCAAAGCCCGTCCACACAAATTGTCCGGAAATAAACTTGTTTGCCTTCACATGTTTCATTGTGCCTTCATGCGAATTACCCCACGGGGTGCGGCAATTGTCGTATGCCGAGCATGAGAACGATGCATCATAATATGGCACATCCCAACGTTCCGGACATATAATTGTTGAATCTGACGGCATCACATAGTAACCGCGTGTCATCAATGCTGATATGCTTTCTGTGATTATAAACGGCTTGCCGGGAAAGTTTTTGGGCACATCCTTAAACCACTCATCGTGATAGTTATAGCCAATAATATCAAGTGCTCCTGACTTAAAGAGGTGATTTCCAGGGTCTGGCTCATTGCATCCGGCTGTGATAGGACGAGTCTTATCAAGATTACGCACCATATCAGCCAATTTTATAGTTAGCAACGAGTTAACGCTCAGCTCATTGTCATTAGCCAATTGGTCTGAGCTATGACCAAAGTTGAGTATCAAATTTGCTTCTTCCAGCGAAAGTGTATCGGCTGCGGCATCTGACCACTGCTCAAGCACCTCATTACCAATACTCCACATCACTATCGATGGGTGATTACGGTCACGTGTCACCAAATCAGTGAGATCTTTTTCATGCCATGCATCGAAATATCGCGAGTAGTCATGATTAGTCTTACGCTTGCGCCACATGTCAAAACTTTCATCCATAACCAAGAATCCCATTTCATCGCACAAATCCAACAGCTCCGGAGCCGGTGGATTATGGCTGCAGCGTATGGCATTACATCCCATATCTTTGAGTATTGTCAACTGACGTCGTATCGCTGATTTGTTGACAACCGCACCAAGTGCACCCGCATCATGATGCAAGCACACTCCATTGATTTTCATTGGTTTGCCATTGAGTGAGAAACCTTCTTTATCGTCAAACTTAAATTGACGTATGCCAAACGTGGTTGTGTAGCTATCAACAACTCTGCCTTTAGCCACCAAGTCTGTAACTATTTTGTAAAGATACGGACGCTCTACGCTCCACAAAATCGGGTGTTCTATCTCAAACGATTGCTCGCCATCTTTTGTCTTTGCTTGTGCCACAAGTTTTCCCGCAGCATCATAAACACGGCTAATAAATGCTTCCGGTTTCCCGGTTGCCTTAATTTGTAAATTCACGTGATTATTGTCGGGTGTCGTAACGTATGTGCCCCATTGTTCCACGTGCACAGCATCAAGCTGACGCATCCACACATTGCGGTAAATGCCACATCCTGAATACCAACGCGAATTTGGTTGCTCCACGTTATCAACTTTCACTTCCACCAAGTTTTTGCCTTTTACCAGATATCTTGTTACATCATAGCTGAACGAGGCATAACCATACGGACGTGTGCCAAGCTTGTTTCCATTCACTGAAACAGTTGCATTCATGTAAACTCCGTCAAAGTCGAGGTATACTCTCTTTGACAAATCATTCACAGTGAATACTTTACGATAGTATCCCAGTCCACCTGGTAGCGCACCACCTCCGGTGCCCGATGGATTATCTTGCGAAAAATCGCCCTCTATTGCCCAATCATGCGGCAATTTCACAGTTCGCCAACTTCTATCCTTATCTAGGCGAAACTCCCAGCCATCATTAAATGAGATGGCTCGGGAGTCTCGTGAATATAAGGGGTTGAAAATAGTGAATGTTAGTAACGAACTACAAAGTAATTTTTTGAGAGTTACCGTCATATTTTACAACTTTGCCTTGAGTGTTCTTGTTATAAGGTACTGCTTTGTCTTTGCTTACTTTTACAACATTAAATGTGCGGGTCTTGAGCATTCCGTTAAATTGACCGCTACGCTTGCCAATGGTGAGTGTTGATGTGGCATCGTCATAGCTGAAGTCGATGGTTGCATACTGACCTTTTTCGTAGTTGTAGTTGGTGCCTTCATCCTCATAGAGTGTGAATTTACCATTTGCTCCACCATAAACATACAGTGTGATGTTGTCGGCTTGTTTTTCGTCTGACCATTGAATGTCCGGGCCAAAAGGTACGATTGAGCCGGCACGAACAAACAAGGGAATGCGCTCGTAGGGCGCTGCCACAACTTGTGTGCCGTTTGCTACTGCTGCACCGCTATAGAAATCATACCATTGTGTGCTCTCGGGGAGATAAACTTGGCGTGAACGTGCTCCGTATTCGTAAACCGGTGCTACGAGGAATGCCGGACCAAACATATATTGGTCACCAAGATTACGCACTTTTTTGTCTGCGGTAAAGTCCATTACCATCGGACGCATGATTGTGTAGTCATCAAAGTGCACTTTTCCTGCCAATGAGTAGAGGTAGGGCATCAAGTCGTAACGAAGCTTGTTATAGTAAACAATTGACTTGTATGCTGGATGATTTTCGGGAGCAATATTGTAGATTTCACGATACGGCCACTGTCCATGAGCTCGGAACATCGGCGCAAATGCTCCAAATTGGAACCATCGAGCATTCAACTCGCGCCATTCTTTATTTGCTGCATTTTCTGTGCCTGTCTTGTCAAAAACTTGTTGTCCCTCAACAAATTTGTTTTGCACACAGAATCCGCCGATATCCATTGACCAGAAGGGAATACCACTGATTGAATAGTTTAGTCCGGCTGAAATTTGTGCTTTCATATCTTCCCATGATGTGCCGATATCGCCACTCCATGTTGCTGTTGAATAGCGTTGCAAACCTGCAAAACCTGAACGTGTGAGCAAGAACACGCGTTTGTTGGGCTCTACGCCGCGTTGGCCATCATAGATTGCCTCAGCATTCTCATAAGCATAAGCATTGAAATATTTTGATGATGGGCCAAGTGCTGTGGGGCCACAAAGCTCTTTACGATATTGCATATCTGTGCAGTCGCGTATGTTTGGCTCACTGGCATCCATCCACCATGCATCAATGCCAAGTGGATAATAGTGATCTTGCACTTGTTTCCAGAAGAGTTTTCGTGCATCGGGGTCGTATGCATCGTAGAACGAGCCAATGTAACCCGGGCCTACCCAGTCTTTTATGCTATCTTCTACGGCTTTTTTATACATCCAACCTTTTTTGTCAAATTCTTTATAGTGCTCAGTTGTTACATAGAATTTTGGCCATACCGATATCATGATTCTACCATTCATAGCATGGATTGAATCAACCATAGCTTTGGGGTCGGGGAAACGATTTTTATCAAATTCGTGGCTACCCCATGCATTTTCCGGCCAGTGAAGCCAGTCGAGCACTATGTTGTCGATAGGTATGTTGCGTTTACGATATTCGGCAAGCGCTCCAAGTATCTCGTCTTGTGTGTTATATTTCTCACGACTTTGCCAATAGCCCATCACCCATTTAGGCATGATTGGAGCCTTTCCGGTGAGGGTACGATATCCTTTGATAACATCGTCGGTATTATCACCGTAAACAAAGTAGTAATCAAGTTGATCTTGCATTTCTCCCCACCACGACATCTTGAGCTGTTCTTTTTCGTCGCGTGGTTCATAAGCACGAAGTCCACAGTATGAAACGCCTCCATCAGGTTGCCAATCTATTTTGAGGGGCACTCGTTTTCCGGCTTCCAAGTTAACTGAGAACTTGTAGCTATTGGGGTTCCATGCTGTGCGCCAACGCTCGGGCACTACCTCTTTTCCATCAATAGTAACTGTTTGATATCCTGCGTAGTAAAGTATAAATTTATACTCACCACTCTTTTGCGCTTCAATTTCGCCTTCGTAAGTAACATGTGAGCCGTTGAAGTTAAATCCTTCCGGCAAGTTGATTACTTTCGAGAGATGTTTCTCGCGGTCAAGATGCTCGAAGTAAAGATTTTCTTCGCGACGTACTATCTGCTCTTCATCGTTGCTGGCAGGTGTATACGTGCCGGTCAACGCTCCTTCTTTTCCGTCTTTATCATAGAGCTTGAAGACTTCGCCCATTTGTTTGTAGTCTTCCGGATTTCCCCAACGACAAAGTGAATAGCTATCCCACAATATGCCATAGTTGTTTGTAGAAACTATAAACGGCACTGAAACTTTGGTATTGTATTGAAACAATTCCTCATTTTTCCCTTTGTAGTTAAACTCATCAGCCTGATGTTGTCCAAGTCCGTAAAAGCCTTCTTCGTCATCAAGCGATTGAAATACTTGTTGCACGGTGTAACCCTTTGTCCCTTCCACCTCTATCGGCGTGAAGTGACGACCTGCCGGGTCTTCTGCCAAGATTTCTTTTCCGTCTTTGTCAAAGAATGAAACATTGCCGTTTGTCAATGACACTGTCGCTGTAACACTTGCCGTAGAAACTGACACTGTTGAATCGGTTTCCACCACATCAAATGGTGTTTGTTCGGTCGGGGGAACTATTATCAAGCTTTCTGCCTCCGAAAAATTCTTCTCCGGGGTGGCTGACACTCTGATAAGCTTGTCTCCCATCACTTGCAAACGAACCTTGCGCACACTGTTCTCTCCGGTTTGCGCAATGTTGACAACGATGCCGCTGTCGTTTTTCTCATACTTCGCTGTGCCGCATGATGTCACTAGACCGGCTAAACAAAGCATTGAAATGGTTTGAAATTTCATGATGTTTTCTATGTTATTAAATTTTATTATTTGTAATCAGATTTATCTATTGCAAAAATAAAAAGTAATCACCACTTTCAAGTTACACCATGTTGCAAACAAGTGTTTATTTAATAATATACCCCAATTGCAATGTTGCCGCTAACTGCATGTAATGTTATATCGCCAGTTTTACATCTCCTCTAACACTTTGTTTAGCATAGAGATAGCATACATCGGACATATCCTCACTTCCCTCTCCTCTCCACCG
>CAZGAN010000002.1:0-36837 GCA_964523655.1 uncultured Bacteroides sp. | reverse complement strand
AATAGTGACGTCTTCAAAAGGAAGTCGGTATGTTTATGAACGAGAAACTGGGTACTGGAAATTCCTCATGGACATCGTTTCCAAGGTGAAAAATCTGATACTGATGGCGTTACTTGCATAATGCCATAATAAGAGAATTTGTCAGCAATTTTGGGCTTTTATTTTTTGATATTTTGGGATATTTCATTAACTTTGCACACCTTAAAAATATAAGTAATGAAAAAGATAAAATTTATAATCACAACAGTGTGCTTATTGACTGGGGTATTAGTCTATGTTTCATGCCAAAGTAGCGTTGAAAAAAGCCATTCCCTATGTTGGATGGGGACTTTTTGTTTGGGATTACGTTGATTGCATAACAGAATGATCCGACAAATTCTTCTTTCTATAGTCTTTTCGATAGGCATTTTGTATTCTGTTTATGAGGTATTGTGCGAATGTAAAGCTAATAAACGGAAATATGCAAAAGATGTGGTTACCTATAAGATGCGATACTATTCTCTTTGGATAATCATATTCGTCTATCTTATTTATATGCAATGGGCTATTTAAATTCTACGAAGTCTATATTGCCAACAAATTGGTAGCCATATTTGTTGGCAATATTTGGTATTATCGTGGTATTGCGCACTGATAACAATCAATTTTCCGAATCATCTACCATAGGATAAGCTATCCTCTGCGTTGACAGCACAGCCTCTTTCTTAAATTTTGAAACGGTGGAATAGTTGGAAAATACAATCCCAGGAGGTCGGTTGAGCTTCGGGGAAGAGGATGTCTCTCCGCGAAAAAAGAGCTAAGCCACTACGGCTTGGCTTTTTTGCTTTTAAAAGAGTGGGGTGAATGCCCACGGGTTTGTGTATTTGGAAGAGAATATGTACATTTGCGCAGTGACTCCCTATAAATTGAGACTATGAAGAAATTTGTATTATTAGCAGTAGGACTAGCTTTAAGTTTCTGTGCAAAAGCAGATATTAACAAGCCCGATTTTGCATATCCACGACAAGTAATCAGTGATGCAAATGCAGCATTTGTCAGTGCACAAAAGGCAAACGACGGCATTGGCATGCTTCAAGCTGTCATGCAAATGTCGGTAGCAAAAAACGCAATAGACAATGATAGCTTGCAGTACTCAGCAAAACAAGTTCTAGTATTGGCAAAGGAGCAAAAAGACCGACAAATAAAATCACTTTTTGACTTATACGCAGCATCGCTCATCAAGCAAGTGTATGCCCAACGTAGCTATGTATATAATCGCAGAGATTTACCCCTTTATCCGCGCCCCGATGACATGACTGAGTGGAGCGGCGTGATGTTTAGCAGTGTCATTGACTCTCTGTGTGAAGTTTCATGGAGCAATGCCGGAGACATGCCAATAAGCAAGCTTACGCGCGTGATTGATGCTGACGAGCTTTGTCAGCGCTACTATCCCACCCTAGCTGATTTTGTAGCGTCAATGGCAATTGGTTTTGCCTCTAATTTTGAGGAGTCAAAGAAAGCTGAAATTTTGGCACTACATAGCGAGCCGTCTGCACCATGGTACAATTGGAAAATCAGACTTGATGGAACTGCTCTCAGCATTAAAGATTTGCTCAATATGTATGACTCAGCACCTGCCGAGTACAAGTCAAATGCGGGCATTGTCTTTCAATATATAAAAGACCATTACCCCAATATTGATACCATTGACAGGCTTTATGATATCAAAAAATACGTAGCGACCCTAACCAACGCCAAAAAAGAGCTTACGAACACATGGGCAGAAGGAATTGTTACGCATTTACTAAATGTAGTAAATAATCCAACACTACGATTGTCTATCAATAAGTTTGTGGTTGACAATGAGCCTTTTGACTTGAATCTTACAGCTATTAGAAACGTTGACAAACTTATGGTGAAAGTGCTCAAGTCAAAAAAAGTGATTGAGACTAAAGAATTTGCAATAAATCACAACTCAGTAGAGAAAGGCGACACTATTGTGCAAATGCAATTACCGACCGGCAAATACGAACTACAAGCATACATTTCAGAAAAACAAGTTTATAGGTTCGAGGTGTATTCAACACGAGCCATTCCGGTTGCGCTATCTGCACAAGACATGAATGCTGTGCACGTCATCGACACAAAAACCGGCGAGTCTCTGCCCAATATACCCATTTCTGTAACCTCAAACAAGAAAGCAATAGCCACAGTAATCACAAACGCGCAAGGCATAGCAAAGTTTTCAGAGCCAATATCTGGAGGCGTATCAATAAAGATTGACGGCGAGACGCTTGACTTCAGCCAATTGGTGTCTCTTGAAAAAGTGCAAAAAGACGCGAAAAAGAATAATAGCCACAACTATGATTATAGCTTCACTACCGACATGCCGATATATAAGCCCGGCGATACCGTAAATTGGTCTTGCGTCATAACAGCAGACAATAAAGTTCAACCCGGACTAGAGCAAGATGTGAAACTATACTCATGCGAGGATTTAGAAGATATTTCAAAAGGAACATACGTGAGCGACGAATTTGGCCGTATCACCGGACAATTTAAGATTCCCGAAGATGTTAAACTTGGCATATTTGCAATATGCACCGACAACGATGAGTCACTAGATGACTTTCTAATGTTTGAAGTTAGTGACTTTAAGCCAGCACCAATGCATTTCACAAAATTCTCTGTCTGGCCACACAAAACCGAGTCCAAAGCCAACGAGATACATCACGGCACCGCAGTGATAAGCGGGGTTGTGGAGAATTATGCGAATTTCGGTATTGACAACGCGACTGTTGAATGTGTGGTTAACGCTAATGAGACCGCTACAGCGCAAGGCAAAACCGACGCCAACGGCGCATTTGAAATATCGGTGCCTTATAGCTATGTTGACGAAGATGACAGTGCACATGTTGATTGTTTCATCACAGCTGCTGACGGCACAGCAATCTCCACATCAAAATGGTTTTCGGCAATCTATCCATACAAAATAAGCGCCAACAACGCGCTCATAAAGAGAGCATACGACACTCGCGATAGCGTGAGCATAAGCGTTGACATTCTAGACCCGGAAGGAAATGACGTAGCACTACCTATACATTGGGCTCTAATTGACAATGCTACCAACGACACCATAAAGTGCGGAGTCGCAGAAAACGCTAAGAATATTTCAATGGATCTCTCTAACATCAAAGCCGGAGAATATTGTATTAGTTTAAATTTACTCGAGCCCGGATTAGCACATGAAATAGAGACATCTAATTTCTATTTGTATAATTCTGCTAAAAATGAATTGCCCACATCAGAACTTATATGGGTAAAAGACACTAATTCCATTGACTATAACAATGACGGTAAAACAATTTCTATCACCATTGGAGTGAGCGATGACAACACCACTATCTACGCGTATGCCGACATGGCAGATGCTCGATACAATAAGCAAACATTTGATGCCGGATACCACACCATGACAATTGACTTGTCTGAAGCTAAGAAACTAGGAGAAAGATTGCGATTATACGCAGTTCACAACGGTAAAATATGGACCACATCATTTAATCTGCCAAACAAAGTCGACAGCGATTTAAAATTCAGCACCGAGAGTTTCCGCGATAAAATATACGCAGATACGCCGGAGCAATGGCACTTTAGTGTCACCGACAAAGACGGTGCACAAGTTAGCTCTGCAATGGTTTTGACTATGTACGACAAACGTCTTGAGCAATTTTCAAGTCAAACAACATTCATTGAAGCAACAGTGCCCTCTATAGGCAGTCTTAAAGTTTCTTATATTTGGCAGATAAACGGGACCAGATATATAAGCACGCCATACAAACAAATCAAATATACCGAGCTATCTCTACCGAGCTGGCTATATGAAAGCAGTTGGCGCAGCACAAGAGGATTTCGCCGGTTAAGTAACTCACTAAAAACAGAAGCCGCTACATTTGCCTCCGATGATTTAATGGCATCGCTTGGCAGTGTCGCCACCGTGCAATACGAAGTAGAAGATTCGGCAGAGGAAGAAGTTGCTATAGCTTCCGATTATAAGGCAAGCTCAGGCAGCGACAATGGCAATGACACAACATTTAATAATATATCATTGCGCAACACCGACAACTATTTGGCTTTTTGGAAACCTGATTTAGTTAGCGACAAAGACGGCAATTACGATATCAGTTTCGTAACGCCAAATGCCAACACTACTTGGATATTACATGGATGCGCATGGACAAAAGATTGCAAAAGCGTTAATTTCAGCCATGAGTTTGTGGCATCAAAGCCCATCATGGTTAGCACAAACGCGCCTCGTTTTGTGCGCAGTAATGATAAAGCTATTATCGGCGCAACTGTGATGAATAACAGTGACACCGTGCAACACATTAAAATACAGCTATATATCGACGCTGACACCATTTCAACAACGCCTATAGTCAATCAGTCAAAGGAGATAACACTCTCTGCCGGACAGAGTGACGTTGTGTTTATTACTCTTGATGCGTCAAAGACCGAGCTTTGGACGTCGGGCAATGCTTACATTACGGCTAAAGTCAGCAACGGCACATTTAGCGATGGAGAGCGTGTTAGCATACCCGTGTTGCCCTCACAAACGGTAGTGGTTAATTCCGAGAATTTCTACCTCAATCCGGGCGACAAAACTTATAGTACTGACATATCTCATCCGGCAGGAAGTGACAGCAGTAGCACACTCACATTCACAGAAAATGCGATGTGGACAGTTGTAGAGTCACTGCCACTACTAACATCTGACGATAACTTATGGAATTGTGTGTTCTGTCAATCTGCCGCATTTTTTGCCTCAAGCATCGCGCTCGGTTTACAAAAAGAGCACAATGAGCTTGAATTGCAGTTCAACCTTAAAGACATGCAGCAAGTGCAGAAAAACACGTTGCAATATTTGATTGATATGCAATTAGAAACAGGCGCATGGCGATGGTGCAAATGGGACACATCAGGTAGTCTATTCACCACATCAAAAATACTCTCATACATGGCTACGCTCAAGCGCTCCGGCTATTTACCAAACAATCAGGAGTTGAACAAGATGATTGAGCGAGCCTTGAAATACAGCGACAGTAGAGTTAAAGACACTGACTTGCAATACACAATATACCGTTCAGCATTCCCTGATGTAACACAAAGTTTAAATGGGAAATGTGTTAGCGATGCCACTGTGCAATGGATAAATAAGAACTGGAAAAAGATGGACATATCAACCAAAGCTTTGGCTGCGACTGCTTTGCAATATACAAATAACAAGAATATGGCAAAAACGCTGATAAGCTCACTTGACGAATTTGGCACACAAACCAAGAGCAAAGGTTTTGAATTCATGAATGTGCGCAATCTCTCAGCATACGCAAATCTACTACATGCCTACTCTGCTATCACGCCAAAGTCAGAGCACGTTGATGGGCTTCGACAATACCTCATTGTGAACAAACAAGCAACTGACTGGGGCAATTACACCACAACATCTGACGTTGTAGCATCAATGATCAACAGTGGTACAAAATGGACTGTCCCGGCAAAAGGAGCAACTGTGAGCATTGACGGCACGTCTCTTGATGTGCAAAGCAAAGGCAGAATGGGCACACTGACAACTAACGTGACAGGCAGTCATCTTGACATTTCTGTCAATGGTGACACTCCGGCTTATGGCGCTATCATCACTCGCTACAACGCTCCAATGAAAGACGTTGAGGCTTATAGCGATGGCGAAATTTCTATAGAAAAAAACATGTATGTGCTACGTAGCGGTAAATGGGAAGCGATTGACAGTTTACGCGTTGGTGACAAAGTTAAAATTTCACTGACAGTGAAAGCATCGCGACCATTTAGCGAATTGATAATCACCGACGACCGAGCTGCCACATTCATGCCCACCGAACAACTAGCCACGTTTACATTCGCCGGAGGATTTTTTGCTTATAGAGAAAATAGAAATTCCGCTACAAATCTATATATCAACTATTTGCCTAAAGGCACCCATATCATAGATTATGAAATGACAGTCAATAATGCCGGCGAATTTGCGTCAGGCATAGCAACTGCCACTTGCACTCAAGCGCCGGAACTCACAGCACACTCAGCCGGCACAATACTAAAAGTATTGCCTCAATATTAAACAATATAAAGACATTTATTGTTAAATCCGTGTCACAACCGTGTCAGTTTTGGCGGTTTTGGCACGGATTATGCTACTATGAAAAGTGTAAATAACGAATAAAAATATAACCTCAAAAATAAAAACAATTTATCATGAATGTAAAACCGTTAGCAGACAGAGTGTTGATTCAACCCATCCCTGCAGAAGAAGTTACAGTATCGGGCATCATAATCCCCGATTCAGCCAAAGAAAAGCCATTGAAAGGTACAGTATTGGCAGTAGGCCCAGGCACTAAAGACGAGGCTATGGAACTTAAAGCCGGTGACGTGGTGCTTTATGGCAAATATGCAGGCACCGAAGTAGAAGTTGACAAAGAGAAAGTGCTGATCATGCGTCAAAGCGACGTTTTGGCTATTCTCGGTTAATATCTAAGTCTTTAATACTCTAATTCTAAAAAATTACGCAATCATGGCAAAAGAAATTAAATTCAATATTCAAGCTCGCGAAGAGCTTAAAAAAGGTGTTGACATCCTCGCCGATGCAGTTAAAGTAACACTTGGCCCGAAAGGTCGCAACGTTATCCTTGACAAAAAATTCGGCGCTCCCCATATCACAAAAGACGGTGTGAGCGTTGCTCGCGAAGTTGAACTTGATGAGCCTATGCAAAACATGGGCGCTCAACTTGTGAAAGAAGTTGCATCAAAAACCGGTGACGATGCCGGCGATGGCACAACAACAGCAACCGTACTCGCTCAAGCAATCATTAATGTTGGTTTGAAAAACGTTACTGCCGGTGCAAACCCAATGGATTTGAAACGCGGTATTGACAAAGCCGTAGAGAAAGTTGTTGAGCACATCAAAGAAATGGCAGAGCCCGTTGGTGAAGACTTCAAGAAAATTGAAGACGTTGCACGTATCTCTGCTAACAACGACGAAAAAATCGGTAGCCTCATTGCCGAAGCTATGAAGAAAGTCAAAAAAGAAGGTGTTATCACCGTTGACGAAGCCAAAGGCACTGAAACAACTATCGACATTGTTGAAGGTATGCAATTCGATCGTGGTTACATTTCACCCTACTTTGTTACCAACACCGAAAAGATGGAATGTGAGATGGAAAGCCCATACATTCTCATCTACGACAAAAAAATCTCAAACCTCAAAGATATGCTTCCTGTGCTCGAAGCTACAGCACAAAGCGGCCGTCCATTGCTTATCGTTGCTGAAGACGTTGACCAAGAAGCTCTCGCAACTTTGGTTGTTAACCGTTTGCGTGGTTCACTCAAAATCTGCGCTGTTAAAGCTCCCGGCTTCGGCGATCGTCGTAAAGAAATGCTCGAAGACATCGCAGTGCTCACCGGTGGTGTAGTTATCAGCGAAGAAAAAGGCATGCAACTTGCTAACACAACACTTGAGCACCTCGGCCGTGCAGAGAAAGTGAACGTTAACAAAGAGAATACCACAATCGTTAACGGTTCAGGCGACAAAGATGCTATTGCAGCTCGCGTTGCTCAAATCAAAGCTCAAATCGCGCAAACCAAGAGCGACTACGATCGCGAAAAACTTCAAGAGCGTCTCGCTAAACTTGCAGGCGGTGTAGCAGTGCTTCACATTGGTGCTCCTTCTGAAGTTGAGATGAAAGAGAAGAAAGACCGCGTTGACGATGCTCTCAGCGCAACTCGCGCAGCTATTGCTGAAGGTATCGTGCCCGGTGGTGGTGTTGCTTACATCCGTTGCCTCAAAGCTCTCGAAGGCCTCAAAGGCGAAAACGATGACGAGCAAACCGGTATCGAAATTGTACGTCGCGCAATTGAAGAGCCTATGCGTCAAATCGCTGCTAACGCAGGTGTTGAAGGTGCAGTAGTTGTACAAAAAGTGAGTGAAGGCGAAGGCGACTTTGGCTACAATGCTCGCAACGACAAATACGAAAACCTCTACCATGCAGGTGTTATCGACCCCGCTAAGGTTACACGTGTGGCTCTTGAGAACGCTGCATCAATTGCAGGAATGTTCCTCACCACTGAATGTGTTATCGCAGAGAAGAAAGAAGAAAATCCTGCTCCCGCAATGCCCGCCGGTGGTATGGGCGGAATGGGTGGCATGATGTAATCCATCTGATTCGTTTAGATAATTAAGAAGAAAAGAGCCATCGGCGAAATCGCCGATGGCTCTTTTCTTCTTAATATGACAAACTTATTTTATTTGGGTTCTGCAATACAGATTGATACGCGGTTATCGTTGTTAACAGCGAACGGTTGAACAGTGTCACCTTTAGCAGAAGAGCTGATGCGAGAAGGATCAATACCTCTCTTAGCAAGTTCAGCTACAACAGCAGCAGCACGGCGCTCAGAGATGCGCATGTTAACGGCAGCTGTGCCGGTGCCTTTATCTGCATAACCGGTAACTTCAACTGTTGCTTGTGGGTGAGCGTTCAAGTATTCAACGAGCTTATCAAGTTTTGTCATCTCGTCTTTAGAGATTGTAGATGAGTTGATTTTGAAGAATACGTCGCAGTTGAACGGAGCAACTTTAGGTTGAACAACGGGTGCGGGAGCTGGAGCAGGTTCGGGTTCAACAACGGGTTCTGGTTCCGGTTCCGGAGCGGGCTCAACATAAACAGGCTCGGGGATGATTTCTTTGTATGATTTGCCAAAGCGCCAAGTGATGCCAACCAAAGCATTAAATTGCCAGTCGGGGTTGTCACCATATTTAGAATTGAACTTATCAGAGAGAATGTTACCATTAACTTCAACATTAACATCAACATAATCGCTGAGACGCAAGCCAACGCCTAAACCGGCACGGCCAACGATGAAGTTTTTGTTGGGAGCCCAAAGATAAGACAATTTGCTGCTACCAATAGCTACGGCTTCTCCATTGTGGAATGAGTGGTTAAAGCCACCACCTACGAATAGATAGCTGGTAAATAGGCGTTTCGGATTGAAGCCGCAGAAAAGATTAGTAAGGTTGAGCATAGCATCAATGTTGCCTTGTGCATACCTATACTTATAATCTTGTCTCGGAGCAACCCAGCTACCTTTAGCTTGCCAACCGGATGCACCGATTCTCAAGCTGAACAATGGATTGAACGAATAGCCCAAATTCACTGCAGCAGCAGGTGAGATAAGTTCTCCAAATGAATTTTCACCAACGGTGAAAGCAGCGCCGCCCTGCAATTGTAAGAAGAAGTGAGGATGGTATTCATACGTCACTTCACTTTCATTTGACTCTTGGCTGAATGCCGGCTCGAACATGACTACAGCAAGAGCAACGGCGAATAGTTTTTTTAAGTATTTCATATCAAAAGGTGTTTGATTGTGTTTTATGGCGCAAATATAAAACTTTTGAACTCAATTAGCAAATATTTTTGCATTAATTTAACCAAAAATAAGAAAACTGACAAAATTTATGCCTTTACTCATATATCTATCTATTAAAAAGATAGCCAATCATGATTGATTTACAACAGTTAAATTTTACAAATATTTCATTAAACAAACTACGTAAAAAAGCACTATTTTATGTTAATCATTGGCTTTTTCAAGCGAAAAAGCAAAAAAATTCTTTTTTTTCTCGCCTTTGTGTTACATTTTAGTTATCTTTGTGGATGTATACGCAAAACTAATTCAATTTTATACATTCGATATGCTGCTATCTATGACCGGTTTTGGCTCTGCAACAGCCGAACTGCCCAATAAAAAAATTACAGTTGAGGTTAAATCGCTTAATTCAAAACAATTTGACCTTAGTGCACGTGTGCCATCAATTTATCGCATCCACGAGCTTGGATGGCGTAATCTCGCAGCGAGCAAACTCGAACGCGGCAAGGTTGATTTGACCGTAACCGTAGAAAATCGTGGTGATGCTGCGGCAGCACACCTCAACGTTGATGCTATGCAAGCATACAAAAAACAAATCAGCGATGTGTCGCAAGCCCTTGGCATTGCTGAGCCCACTGATTGGTACAGCGTTCTCATGCGCTTCCCTGACGTGATGAGCAGCGAAAGCGATGCCGAAGTTTCAGAATCAGAAACCGAAGTTTTAACACAAACAATAAATACCGCTCTCGACAATCTGATGGCTTATCGCCGCGTTGAGGGCATCAAACTCGAAGCTTTCTTTGCTGAGCGCATCAAAGCTATCGGTGATTTGCTAAACGATGTAGCACAATACGAGTACGAACGCATTGAGCACATAAAAAGCAGATTGGCTGACGGACTTTCAAAGATATCAGTGCTCGACTACGACAAAGGTCGTTTGGAGCAAGAAATGATTTTCTACATTGAAAAGCTTGATGTGAAAGAAGAAAAACAACGTCTTGCACAACATCTTGAATACTTCACTGAAACAATGAATCTACCCACTCCCGGTCAAGGCAAGAAGCTTGGATTCATAGCCCAAGAAATGGGCCGAGAAATCAACACTTTGGGTTCGAAAAGCAACCATGCCGAGATGCAAAAGATTGTTGTTCGCATGAAGGACAAACTTGAGCAAATCAAAGAACAAGTGCTCAATGTGATGTAACCAATATAGTAATACAACCCCAAATTTCACTCCCATGAAACAAGGCAAAATAGTAGTAGTCAGCGCCCCTTCAGGCTGCGGCAAGTCAACAATCATTAACGCACTGCTTGGCAGCGGTGACTTCAACATGCGTTTCTCCGTGTCGGCAACAAACAGATTGCCGCGTGAAGGCGAACGCGATGGTGAGCACTATCACTTCTTGACTACCGCTCAATTTCGTGACGCCATTGCCGCCGACGAATTCGTTGAGTGGGAAGAAGTATATCCCGGCCGATACTACGGCACCCTCAAACGTGAACTTCAAACTGCAATAGATCGAGGCGAAAACATCATTCTCGACATTGACGTTAAAGGAGCTATCAACGTTAAAAAAATATTTGGAGCGCAAGCTCGCACAATTTTCATCATGCCTCCAAGCATTGACGAATTGCGTAACCGTCTTGTAAAACGCGCTACCGACCCGGCAGACGTGATAGACCAACGAGTAAGCAAAGCCGAATACGAAATTTCGTTCGCTTCACAATTCGACGTTCAAGTTACCAACGACGAATTGCCAATTGCGATTGCAGAAACCGAATCAGCCATCACATCGTTTCTAAACGAATAACAAGAAAACATGTTTAAAGAGACAATCGGCATATTAGGCGGGTCATACAACCCGGTGCACATTGGCCATGTTATGTTGGCGAGCTACCTCTGTCAGTGGAAGTACGTTGACAAAGTGTGGCTAACGCTAACTCCGCGCAATCCGCTAAAAGACCCGCACAATCTCTTACCCGACTTGAAACGATTGGCGATGCTCAACATTGCCACCAAAGGAGTGCAAGGCATTGAAACATGCGATATAGAGTTATCAATGCCTCGCCCCAACTACACAATCAACACCCTCGACACGCTTGCAAAACGCTATCCACTCAAACGCTTTAAACTCGTGATAGGTAGCGACAACTGGCTAATATTTGAAAAGTGGCGCGATTGGCAACGAATTCTTGACCAATACGGCGTGATTGTGTATCCACGTCCGGGCTACGACGTTATAAACAAAAATGTTGATGGCATGGAACTCGTTGAGGCTCCCACAGCAAACATATCAAGCACATTTATCCGCTCGGCTATTGAGGCCGGCCGCGATATGAGTTGCTTCGTGCCCAACGGTGTCTACAAATTCATTGTAGACAATAAACTATATCAAAAAACTAGCAAAAAATAGCACTAGTATGAATAATGACGAATCACAACTTTCGCCTAACACTCTTGCTTTTATAGCTCTCAGCAACGAATTTTGCAACGCTATAGAAATGTCGCGTGAAAGCGAACGCCAAGACTTTATAGACTCTATGTTGCGATTGCTCCCGCGCATTTACATCACGGCTAGCGATTTAAAAACTGATATTATAGGCGAAAACGACAACTATATAGAAAGTGCGCTTGAAGAAGACTATTACGACTCTATGCGCCGCAATGTTGCACTACTACTCGGCGAAGACGACGCATACCTCGATGTGTTTGAAGACGACATGAAGTACTCTGAAGCTCCAATCGCAGCTAGCATTTCTGAAGGCCTTGCCGATCTTTTTCAAGTGATGTTTAACTTTCTTGAAACAGTGCGAAATGCTCCAAACGACCTAATCAACGAGGCTGTAGAAACAGTGCGCGAAGACTTTGCACACTATTGGAGCATGAAACTTTGTGATGTTTTACGAGCTATTAACGCGCTTAAATATAAGTAATCATGATAGAAAAGCTTAAATCATTTTTAGACTCTTCACCGGTAAACTTCTTTGCAGTTGAGACACTACGCAATCAGCTCGAAGCTGCCGGATTTACATATCTTGACCCTCGCGAAAAATGGGCTATTGAGCGTGGCAAAAAATACTACACCACGCAAAACGATAGCGCAATTTTCGCTTTCATAGCCGGAAGCGCTAAAGTGCCTGCTGCATACCGCATCATCTCAGCGCACAGCGATTCGCCTTGCTTCAGAGTTAAACCCAACTGCGAAATGCTCAGCGACGGCCGCATGCTCAAGCTCAACACCGAAGTTTACGGTGGCCCGATTTTGTACACATGGTTTGACCGTCCATTATCATTGGCAGGTCGTGTTATTTTACGCTCAGACAATCCGCTGCGCCCTACATCAAAACTTGTGCGCTTTGACGAGCCGATACTCACAATACCGCACCTTGCCATACACTTCAACCGCGCCGTCAACGAAGGCAATGCTCTTTCAAAGCAAAAAGACATGCTTCCCGTTGTTGGTCGTCTACCGGAAGGCGAAGATGCCAAAGGATGGCTTAAACGTCTGGTCGCTAAAAAGCTGAATGTATCAGTTGACGACATTCTCGATTTTGACTTATCAATTTACGACACCACAAAAGCATGCACAGTTGGCGCATTTGGCGACTTTATCACCTCAGGTCGCATTGATGACCTCAGCATGGCTCACGCCGCACTTGAGGCAATACTTGCAGCTCCAGCCGATTGTGCCGACACACGCGTGATGGCCATCTTCGATAACGAAGAAACCGGCTCAGGCACAAAACAAGGCGCAGGCTCGCCAATACTCGACTACATGCTCCGACGCATAAACCTCGCTCTCGGAGGAACCGAAGAAGACTATATGCGTGCCGTTGCCGGCTCATTCATGGTTAGCGCTGATAATGCTCACGGAGTGCATCCAAACTACGTTGAAAAGCAAGACCCCACAAACCATCCCGTGCTCGGCAACGGCCCGGTGGTAAAAATAAATGCAAACTGCAAATACATGACCGATGCTGACTCGGCAGCCGTATTCGCATCAATCTGCGAAAAAGCCGGAGTTCCGGTGCAATACTTTGTGAATCACAGCGATGTGGCCGGAGGCTCAACACTTGGCAACATACTCACCTCACAAATACCTTTGCGCGGCGTGGATATGGGAGCTGCTGTTTGGGCTATGCACTCTGCTCGCGAAACTGCATCTGTTCGCGACCACGAATACATAATCAAAGCATTCACTCAATTTTTCAGCTGTTAACGTGCAAAGCTACACCACACAACCATTTCGCGGCACGCCGTCTAAATTTGTAAGACGTGTTGCCGCGATGTGGCTTGGCCGATGGTGGTGGGCCGTGACAATACCGGTTGTTGCATGCTGCATCTTGGCAATTAACGAAGCCGTTTGGATATTCGTTGCCTTGATGCTCGTTTTTCTTTTATACCCGGGCTTAACTCTCTTCATTTACATCAACTATGCTTTTTCGCCGGAGGCTCAACACTCTCTATATGTGCAAACTGTCACTGTTGATGAAAAAAGTATCAAAATAACATATACCGAAAAAAACAATATTATCAGCTATTCGGTTAATGATATATCGGGCATAGAATACAATTCTGACCACGTATTAGTCAAGCTCAAAAAACCTCGCTACAACCACATTTCAATACCTCTCAGCGCTATTGAAAAAACCAAACAACAGAGTTTTTTTGACATGCTGGCAAAGTTTGACCAAACAGTGGCATAAAATTTGCTCATACATTTTATATCACTTGATAACCTGCTAAAAAAATGACACAACAGGAAATTAACAATATAAAAGACAAAGTCACCGGATACATCAGTGCCGGCCGATTACGCGATGCGTTTAAACTCATACGCAACACAACCGAAGGCGCTATGCTTTGGGAAATTGGCGATAAAGTTGGACGCATAGAGCAAAATTATGCCTACATGCTTCGCTATCTGAGCGACGGCGCCGCCGACCCGGAGCGCGACAAAATGTATGCCGAAATTGTCAACGAAACATACCGTGCGCTCGATGAGCTTACTCGCAAATTAAATCAGCCCGAACAGCCCACTCTATATTTCAACACTTTGCGAGTGATGTCGCTTCACCGCCAAACAATTGACCAACGATTGGATGCATTCCGCCAGCTCATTGCCAGCAATGGCGACAAGCGCACAATCGAAAGTTTGGAGCACGACATATTTAATTATGTGTGGGTAACTTTTCCATTCAGCCAAGCAGATGCAGAAACAATCTCAAATGCACTTTCTGATGAAAATCTGCCGCAACACATAAAATATAATATATCAGCAGCACTAACTCTCGGACTGATGGAATATTTCGACCATCGCCGACTTGAGTTACTGATGAGTATATATGATAATGATGCAATTGACCAAGCCGTACGCTCAGTTGCATTGATTGGCATGCTACTCGGATTGTTCAAATACAACAATCGTGAGCTACCACAATCAACTCTCAACCGACTCGCCGCCATCAAAGACCGCAGCGATTGGGCTTCAGACCTAAAAACGGCATTCTTAGAGCTTATTCGCACTCGCGAAACTGAGCGCATCACGCGAACAATGGAAGAAGATATCATACCGGGCATGATAAAACTTCGTCCCGGCATCATGGATAAACTTCGCGACAATAACATCGACCCCGAAAGCATCGAAGTAAACCCGGAATGGGAAGACATACTTGAATCAAGCGGCATGTCTTCTAAACTTAAAGAGCTCAGCGAGCTACAAATGGAAGGCGCTGACGTGTTCATGTCTACTTTTGCAAAACTGAAATCATTTGGTTTCTTCAATGAAATTTCGCACTGGTTCTTGCCATTCATCCCTGAACGCAGTGAAGTGGTTAACGCCGGCATACCTGCCAATTTCGGATCAATGGTGAAAAATTTGCCATTTTTGTGCGATAGCGATAAGTACTCAATTGTGCTATCAATCAGCAGTGTGCCGGAGTCTCAACGCGCAATGCTATTTTCGCAGTTTGAGCATCAAAGCGAAGCTCAACTCGAAGAGATGATGAAAGCCGAATCAAGCTTGCCTAAGAATGTGCGTCGCGCTACAGTGAGTCAGTATTTACAAAACATTTACAGATTTTACAATCTCTTCCGCAGAAAAGGAGAATTTTTCAATCCATTCGACAAAGGCGTGAATTTACTCAAAGTGAAAGCATTGGCGAATGATTTCAACGACGCCGAAATGTTGCGAGTGGTTGCCGAATTTTTCTTCAAACTCGGATTTTGGGATGACGCTCTTGATGCATTTATACACCTTGACAAAATCTCAGACCCCGAGGCTATGGTTTTCCAAAAGATTGGCTATTGCTACCATAAACTCGGCCAACTCGATAATGCGCTCGAATACTATCACCAAGCTGAGCTATTTGAGCCTGACAGCGCATGGCTTATAGGACGAATAGCTGCTGCTTATCGCGAAAAAGAAGACTACGACGAAGCAATAAACTATTACAAAAAATTGGCCGATACCGATCCTTCTAACGTCGACTATGCCCTACTCCTCGGCTATGTGCTCACACAAGGTCGCAGATATGCCGAGGCCGTGCAACAATTCTACAAAGTGGAGTTTCTTGACGAGCGAGGCACACGTGCTCTCCGTCCGTTGGCATGGACTCTATTTGTTAACGGAGACTATGAAGCATCGCAACGCTACTACGCCAAAATCATGCAAAATAACCCAACCATTGACGACCTGCTCAATATGGGACACGTTGCTCTAGCTCAGTCAAAATACAACGAGGCAATACAGTTTTATTGCCAATCATTAGGCAGAAACGGCAAAGACACCGAATCATTCTTCAAAGCTATGCGTAGCGATGCCCCAACGCTACACGATGCCGGAGTTAATGACCGCACCATTTCTTTGGTCATCGATGCCGTGCTCTACTCTCTAAAATAAAAATAAATAACTTAAAACAAAAGATACATCATGCAAATACAACGCTGGCAAAGCCTCATGCTGCTTATCGCAGCAATTTTGATGGGCGTACTCAACTTCTTACCGATAGCAACAACCCCCGATGCTGCTCAATTGTTAACCATACACTCTCCGGTGCTCCTTATTTTAGACATCCTCATCACAGTGTTGCTACTCATTCTTATTTTCATGTATAAGAACCTACGTCTGCAGATGCAAGTAACAGCTATTACTATTGTACTACTAGTAGTATTTGCAGCAATAGCCGGAGATGTCATCATGAACATCTATGCACAGGTTGCTTGGCTCGGAGCTTTACCGCTTTATGTGATTGCGTTCGCTCTAACAATCGGAGCACGTTGTTTCATGCGTCGCGACTTGAATTTGCTACGCTCAGCCGACCGTCTCCGCTAAGCTAAACCACGTCACAACTTTTAAAACAAATCAGGCGAGCATCTCATTCGTGCTCGCCTGATTTGTTTTATTTATCTTGATTTAATTTAGGTTTGAGATATTGTCCGGTGTAACTATTTTCACACGCAGCAATCTGCTCTGGAGTACCGGTTGCTACCACATAGCCTCCGGCATCACCGCCTTCAGGGCCAATATCAATAACATGATCTGCACACTTTATCACATCCATATTGTGTTCAATAACTATAATGGTGTGTCCTCGAGCAAGCAAGCGGTCAAACGAGTGCATCAGCGTATTAATATCATGGAAATGCAAGCCGGTGGTAGGTTCATCGAAAATAAACATTGTGGGTTGCGGCTTTTCCATCGACAAGAAGTATGCTAACTTCACACGTTGATTTTCACCACCCGACAAAGTTGACGATGACTGACCAAGCTTTATGTATCCAAGGCCAACATCAGCTAACGGCTGCAATCTGGCTGCTATTTTTTGTGCTGTCGAATCTGAATCAGCTGAGAAAAACTCAATGGCTTCATTAACAGTGAGATTTAGCACATCGTTAATATTCAATCCACGATAATTCACATCAAGCACCTCTTGCTTGAAACGCTGACCGTGACACGCTTCACACTCCACTGTTATATCGCTCATAAATTGCATCTCAATGGTAATCACACCGTCTCCTTTACACTCTTCGCATCGGCCACCTTCTGTATTAAACGAGAAGTACGCCGGAGTAAATCCCATTTGACGCGACATTTGTTGGTCAGCGAACAAACGACGTATTTCATCGTATGCCTTAAGATATGTCGCCGGATTTGAGCGCGATGATTTACCAATTGGATTTTGATCTACAAACTCAATTGACTCAATGCGACGCAGATCGCCACCAAGTTCGCTAAAACAGCCGGGAGCATCTCCGGCTTCGCCGAGATGTCTAACCATTGCACGCCAAAGTATATCGCGCACAAGAGTTGACTTACCCGAGCCACTCACACCGGTAACAACAGTCATCACGCCAAGCGGAAACTTAACATCAATATTCTTGAGATTATGCTCACGTGCGCCTGAGACTGTTATATATGAATTCCATTTGCGACGTTGTTTCGGCACCGGAATTGACATTCTACCATCAAGATATTTGGCTGTGTAGCTATTCGTTGCCGTGCTAAGATCTTTTAGCGGTCCTTGATACACAATCTCTCCGCCAAGACGACCGGCATCGGGGCCAACATCTATAATATAGTCAGCAGCATGCATGATGTCTTCATCATGCTCTACCACCACAACGGTGTTACCTAGAGCTTGCAACTCACGGAGCACAGAAATGAGTCGTTGTGTGTCACGCGAATGAAGGCCTATTGATGGTTCATCAAGTATATATAGCGAGCCAACAAGACTACTGCCAAGCGACGTTGCCAGATTTATGCGTTGACTTTCTCCACCTGAAAGTGAATTACTGAGTCGGTCGAGAGTGAGATAGCCCAAGCCAACATTTAGCAAGAAATGCAAGCGTTTCTTAATCTCAACCAACAGACGTGCAGCGATGGTTGAATCATGCTCGTCAAGCACTAGATTGTCAAACCATTCAGCAAGTTTATTAACCGGCTTTTGCACAAGATCGGTAATACTGCTACCTCCTACTTTCACATACGAGGCTTCTTTGCGTAAACGCTGGCCTCCGCACTCCGGACAAATTGTTTTACCTCGATAGCGCGACAACATCACTCGATACTGTATTTTGTGCTGCTGCGTCTCCATCCACTTAAAGAAATCATTGATGCCATACACGTTCTTACCATCACCATTCCACAACAAATGTTTTTGGGCTGCAGTAAGGTCAATGTACGCGCGATGCACCGGAAAGTCAAGCTTGGCGGCTGATGTTGCGCGAATAAACTCGCGTTTCCACTCGCTCATTTTCTCTCCACGCCAACACATCACGGCATCTTCATATAAAGATAGAGTTTTATTGGGCACAACCAAATTTTCATCAATACCAACCGTGCGGCCAAAGCCTTCGCATACTGGACATGCTCCGTACGGATTGTTGAAGTTGAACATCTGATCATTTGGCACCATAAAAGTTATGCCATCAGCTTCAAATGCAGTAGAAAATTCATGTCGGGTCACACTGTGATCAGCACCAAACACCAGCAAAGTCATGCGCTCATGTCCTTCAAAGAAAGCCGTCTCTATTGACTCAGCCATACGTGAAATTTCATCTTGCTGTGACGACACAGCCAAACGATCAATGAGCAAAGCATAGTCTGACGGCTTCAATTTATCGGCCTGAGGTTCCAACTCTTCTATGTCTAAAAACTCATCATCTTTGAGCAGACGCGAATATCCTGCCTTGCGGTACACTTCAAGCTGCGTGGCAAAGCGTCGTTTATCGGGCATGATAATTGGTGCTGTTATAGCTATACGAGTGCCCTCGGGATATGTTGCTATTTTCGCCAACACATCTTCTATATCATGTTTTTTTACTTCTTGTCCACTGACAGGTGAGAACGTGTGGCCCACCCTGCCAAATAGCAAGCGCATATAATCATAAATTTCAGTCGAGGTACCCACTGTTGAGCGCGGATTGCGAGTGTTAACCTTTTGCTCTATCGCAATTGCCGGTGGCAATCCTTTGATAAAATCGCACTCTGGTTTGTGCATTCGGCCCAAAAATTGGCGAGCATAAGCGCTTAGACTCTCAACATAGCGACGTTGTCCCTCTGCATAGAGGGTATCAAATGCCAACGACGACTTGCCTGAGCCTGACAAACCTGTAACAACAATAAATTTGTTGCGTGGAAGTTCCACGTCAACGCCCTTTAAATTATTTACGCGTGCTGCACGCACGATGATGTTCGAATTAGCCATTTGCTGGAGTGTTTATGCAACTTGCAAAGATACAAAATTTAGCGCGATTAACAAGGCAAAATAATCATGTAGATTTTGACAAATCAGTATAATTGATTAATTTTACGGCCAAATACATGAACTTTGACTCAACTGCAATGTTATGTATTAAATTTCACAGTAAAAACAAAAACACAAATATAATTATGGAACCATTAGACAAAGATGAAGAATTTCGCAAATATCGCGAACAAATGCACGGCGTAGAGTACGAAGATGAACGTGAGCAGATGCACACTAAACCGGTGCGTATAGCATTTGGCATCTTCATGGTCATTGTCTACATTGGCATGGGCATTTTGTGCATGACAAACTGGTTTAACTATCCGGAAACGCAAGCTTGGACTATTGGCCGATGGATTGTTGGCGGAGTGCTTGTGATTTATGGCATTTGGCGTGCATACCGACAATATGCCGGCATTGACAGCCGTTTATAGGTCGATACATTAAATATCAATCAAATATGTTTAGTCGTATTTTTAAAGCAGTTATCCCGGCTCTTGCTATCAGCATGTTACTATCGGGATGCGATGACAAAAAACGTACTGATGTTTCTTCTACTACTATGGTCTGCGACAATAGTTTTGAGAACATCATGGAACAAGAAATAGACATTTTTGAGTATGTCTATCCAAAGAATTTTGTGCTTTGTCGCTATGTGCCTCAAGCTGTAGCAGTTGACTCCCTGTTTAGCGGCAACACTCGCACTGCAGTGATTGGTCGCGACTTGACCAAAGAGGAGCGTATTGCGTTGAGAAAAAAATATCCTAACGTGCGCTCAACAAAAATAGCCGTCGACGCTGTAGCTCTCATCATCAACTCCGAAAACGATGTCGACTTTCTGAGTCTCAAAGAGTTGGGCGATGTATTCCGCGGTGAAACAAAAAAATGGAGCGATTTGGCTCCCGAAGGCGCTAACCGCAACATCAGCGTTTATTTTGACAACGAAGGCTCCGGCTTGGCAACTTACATGCGCGACTCTGTGTTGCACGGCAAAGAATTTGGCAGCAATGTGCACTCTGTTGGCTCTGTGCAAAAAGTGTTCGACACTGTAAAAGAACAAAAAGGTGCTATTGGCGTTATTGGAGTAAGCTGGCTGACTCGCGACCTCGAAGTTGACTCTACTTCAATCGAACAACGCGTAACCGAGCTTCAAGACGACAAAGCAATTGTGGGTCAAGACATAAACGAACGCATGGACTCATCAGGTGTGAAAGTGTTGGGCATAATGCGCGACGATGCTCTGCGCTACAAGCCTTACCAACAATACATTTACGATGGATCTTACCCTCTCACACGTCCAATTTACATGATTACCACCGGCTCTCCGGCTGGCGCAGTAGGTAGATTTTACACGTTTGTTACCAGCACCGAAGGTCAACGTCTGATTATGAAAACAGGCATACTTCCGGCTCGTGTTCAAGTAAACGTATATGAAGTTTCGAGGTAAAAGAACCCCAAATTAACATATATTAACATAAAACATCCGCGTTTTTTTCATTTGTAAAGTGCAAAATACGTTACATAATTTGTAACTTTACACGCAAATTGAAAATAAATCAAATTTAACCCTACAATAAAAATTATGAAAATCAAATTTTTATTTGCGTTAATGCTTGGCTCTTGCTTGTCAGTATCTGCACAAGGCTATAAAGACGGCATCGAATATTACAAAGCCGGTCAGTACGACAACGCTATCGAACTGCTGCAACGCAACATGAACGACGCATCGACCGACAAAGCGCTCTCGCTTTACTATCTCGGCCAATCTTACCTTGCAAAAGGCGACAAAGCTAAAGCTCAAAGCTATTTCGAACAAGGCGTAAGCGCTAACGCTGACTGCGCTTACAACTACGTTGGTCTCGGTGCTGTTGACTTGCTCAACAACAACTCTTCAGCTGCTAAAGACCAATTCAAAAAAGCTCAATCTTTGGCTAAAAAGAACTCTGAAATCACTGTAGATATTGCTCGCGCATACTACAACGCTGACCCCAACGCTAAAGAAGTTGAAACTTACATCGCTAAAGCTCACAAAGACTCTAAAAACCAAGAAGCTTCAATCTACGTCCTTGAAGGTGACCGCAAAGCTGACCAAAAAGATTGGGGCGGTGCTGCTACCGAATATGAACAAGCAATCACTTTCGATACCAAAAACCCTGAAGGTTATGTGAAATACGCTAACGTGTACTACAACCTTAACCCCAACTACGCTATCGAAAAGCTTCAAGAGCTCTTGGCTCAAGTTCCTACTTCAGCTCTCGGTCAACGCGAACTCGCTGAAAAATACTACATGAACGACCAATGGGCTAAGGCTGCTGAGCAATACGGTGTTTACATTGCTAACCCCAACCACTTCCCTGAAGATAAAGCTCGCTATGCCGTACTCCTTTACGCAGGTGAAAAATACGAAGACGCTATCAAAGTATCTCGTGAAGTGCTCGCCCAAGACCCCGAAAACTTCCAAACAAGCCGTGTGCTCGTGCGCAGCTACAACGACCTCAAAAAATATGATGAAGCACTCACCGAATCAACTAAATTCATGAGCAAAGCTTCTTTCGCAGGCAAGTACAACGCTTCTGACTACACCACCCACGCTGACCTCCTCACTCAAGCGGGCAAAAAAGACGAAGCCTATGCTACTCTCGAAGCTGGTTTGAAAGCTTTCCCCGACAACGGCGCTATCTGCTATGCTCTCAGCGACTACTGGTTTGAGCAAAAAGATTATGCTAAATCAGCCGACTACGTTGAAAAATACATCAACTCTCAAGAAAGCCCCAAACGCAGCGAACTCTACGGTGCTGCTCTCAACTTCCTTGGCGCAGCTTCATCTGCCGGTGACGACACTAACGCTCGCAAAGACTACGCTAACCGTGGTATCGCTCTCATGGATCGCGCAATGGCCGACCTCGATGTTGCCGACACCCCCGTTCAATACCTCCGTCGTAAAGCACTTCTCGCTCTCGTAGGTAACAACAACGTGGCTGACGCTCTTGCTGCTGAATCATACAAAAAAGTAATCGCAAAATTGGACTCTAACAGCGAAAACGCAGACCCCTCAAGTCCCAAAAACAACTTGCAATACTACGTTGAAAGCTACCGTTCACTTGCACAATATTACGCTGATCAACAAGACTCAGACAACACTGCTGCTGCTAAAGAAAAACAAAACTATTATCAATCACTTCTCGACAAAGTGGCTAAATAATTTAGCTTAGCAGTTTAGCCATAAAATATAGCTATTATTACCTTTGTGTAGTAATAGCTATATTTTTTTGTTAACATGCTTGCGAAAGTTGCGCGAATAAATGGAAATTTGTATCTTTGTCACAATTTTGTTAACTTAAGATATTTAAAACTTGGCACGTAAACGCAAAGAATTACCCCTGATTGAAGGTTTAGAAATAGTTGATGTGGCTGCTGAGGGTAATGCCCTCGGTCGCATACCAACAGCAGACGGTTCGATGGTCGTTTTTATCCCTTATGGAGCACCCGGTGACATTGCTGATGTGAAAATCGACAAAAAGAAAAAATCGTTTGCTCAAGGTCACATTGAGCGTCTCATCACCCCATCACCCATACGCGTGACTCCGGCTTGTGAGCACTTTGGCGTGTGTGGTGGCTGCCGCTGGCAACATCTTCCTTACGAATTTCAATTACGCTGCAAACAACAACAAGTTGTTGACGCCCTTGAGCGTATTGCAAAAGTCGAACTTCCGGAAATTAGCCCGATTAAAGGCTCACCCGAAATCTGGGAATATCGCAACAAGATGGAATACACTTTCTCAAACAAAAGCTGGCTCACTTTTGAGCAATTGCGCAGCGGCGAAGAATTTCCCGACCGCGATGCAGCCGGATTTCACATACCGGGAGCTTTTGACAAAGTGCTCGACATCAAAAAGTGCCACTTGCAACACGACTTCTCAAACCAACTACGTTTATTTGTCAAAGATTTTGGCAAGAAAAACGGATATACTTTTTACGATCTCCGCGCCAACAAAGGTTTGCTACGCACTCTAATGGTTCGCACAGCTTCTACCGGCGAAATCATGGCTGTGATGGTGTTTGGCGAAGATGATAAGGAGAAAATTGACACACTGCTCAACGCCGTGCGCGCTGAGTTCCCTCAAATCACATCGTTGCTCTACGTTATCAATTTAAAAGTCAACGACACGATTGGCGACCAAACAATTCATGTGCACACAGGCCGCGAATTTATCTACGAAGAGATGGAAGGTTTACGCTTCAGAGTTGGAGCTAAATCTTTTTATCAAACTAACTCGCTCGGAGCTTACGAGCTCTACAAGGTTGCTCGCGATTTTGCCGATTTACACGGCAACGAACTCGTGTACGACCTCTACACCGGCACCGGAACTATAGCAAACTTCGTTAGCCGAAACGCTCGTCGCGTGATAGGTATCGAATACGTACCCGAGGCTATTGAAGATGCTAAAGTAAACTCTGCCGAAAATGGCATTGAAAACACAATTTTCTATGCCGGAGATATGAAAGATGTGCTTACTGATGACTTTGTGAAGGAGCATGGTGTGCCTGACGTGATGATTGTTGACCCCCCACGTGCCGGCATGCATGAAGATGTGGTTAATGTGATTCTAAACGCAGAGCCTCGTCGCATTGTTTACGTCAGCTGCAACCCCGCTACACAAGCTCGCGATTTAGCCATGCTTGATGCTAAATACAGCGTGCAACGTGTGCAACCGGTTGACATGTTCCCACACACACAACACGTAGAAAATGTTGTGCTACTTAGCCGTCGTGAGGGTTGAATTATAATAAGCGGGATCTCCCGTAACCTCACCACCGACAAATGAAGGCAAATTGAGCACGGTGTCAGCCGAAGGCATTTCCACTTCGGCGATCACCAAGCCTTCATGACGGCCGGTGAATTCATCAACCTCCCAGACTAATCCATCATAAGGCACTATCCAGCGTCGCTTAGACAATCCCGCAGAGCAAATCTGCATCATCTGGCGCGCGTCTTCTACCGGAATCTCATACTCCCATTCGTGACGTACACACCCACGATTAATTCCCTTCACCGTAATAAAACCATGGTCACCTTTAACGCGAACACGCACGGTACGCTCCGGGTCGAGAGAGAGATAAAATTGTGATATTTCGATACATTCGGTGGCAATATTCTTATATGCATCACCGTTAACTAAAAACTTCCGTTCTATTTCAAGTGCCATAATTAATTGTATTTTTCTTCAAAGTTAGACAAACCGTAACACATTGGCAACTCTTAAAGCTAAAATATTATTGTTGACCGTCGCAATGCTGACGATTTGTGGCATTGCAAACGCTGCGAGCAAAGACTATTTTGTGCGCGGCATTGTGCGTGACGCGTCTAACAACGAGCCAATAGCTTATGCCACAATTTTGCTTACCGGAAAAACAATTGGCACAATGAGCGACAGTAAAGGCATTTTTGAAATGACCATTCCAGAAACCGCAAAATCGCTCACCGTGAAATCTCAAGGATACAAACCAAGCATAGTTAGCATACATAAAAACCGCGTTAACCTCTACCAAGTGCTGCTTACCCCCGAGGCTGAAACGCTCAACGAAGTAGTAGTAAAGCGCCAACGATATTCAAAGAAAAACAATCCGGCTGTTGACCTGATGCAACGCATACGTAGCACGGCAAAAGCAAACGACCCTTGCCGAAATCCGTACTACAACTACGAAAAGTACCAGCGCACAACCATGGCCATAAACGACTTCAATGAGAGCAAACAACACAGCTCACTCATCAAGCGCTTCCCCTTCCTACTCGAACACATCGACACGTCTGAAATCTCAGGCAAACCTATACTCAACCTTTCCCTGAAAGAAACATCATCAGAAGTGCACTGGCGATTAAAGCCAAAGTCTACACGTGAGATTGTTACCGGATTGAAAAGCGATGGTATAGACGAAATAGGCGACAAAGAGAGCATACGACAATTCCTTGATGACGTGCTCCGCGAAATCGACTTATACGACAAAGATATAAACATACTCCAAAACCGTTTTGTGAGCCCATTATCTCCATTGGCTGCCGACTTCTACAAGTTTTACATCACCGACAGTGTTGACATTGAAGGCGAAAAATGCATCGCACTCAGCTTCTATCCACACAACAAGTCAGCATTCGGTTTTGTAGGGCAAATGTACGTGGTGCCCGGCGACTCCACCATGTTCATTAAGCGTGTGACAATGCGTGTGCCCGCCGAAATAAACCTGAACTTTATTGAAAACATGTACATCAGCCAAGAATTTGAACGTGCGCCCGATGGCTCTCGTTTGAAAGTGCGCGACGACATGACTCTCGAAATAAAAGTTATAGCAGGCACACCCGGACTATATGTGCGCCGAAACGTAGCATATGCCGGACACAACTTTGACAAGCCTTACGATGAGGAATCAATATTTGCTAACCTGGCTCAAACAAGCGTAGAAAAAGAAGCTACACACCGCGATGAAGTATTCTGGGAAGGTGTGCGTCTATTTACACTCCCCGAGAGCGAACGAAACGTGGAATATATGATGGGGCGACTACGCAAAATGCCCCTATTCTATTGGGGCGAAAAAGTGGTTAGAGCTTTATCAAATGGCTACGTAGCAACCGGCAATCCAAGCAAATTCGACCTTGGTCCACTCAACACGTTCATCAGTAACAGCGGATTACAAGGCTTGAGATTGAGACTTGGCGGCATGACTACTGCCGAGCTTTCAAAACACTGGTTCTCTCGATTCTACGGAGCTTACGGATTTAAAGACCATCGCTGGAAATACGGCCTTGAATTAGAATACTCATTCAACGAGAAAAGAGTACATTCACGCGAATTTCCGGTGCACTCACTGCGTTTCTACTCAAACTACGACATTGACCACTTTGGCCAGCGTTACAGCACAAACTACGACAATTTCTTCCTTTCACTCAAGCGCATGAGCTCGAGCGGACGCTCAAGCTACCACCTAACAAACACCCTAACCTACACACTTGAGCTGGAAAATAATTTCTCGGTTAAAGCCGCCGTAAACACAGAGCGTCAGTATGGTAGTCCACAACTAAAATTGCATTTGTCAGACCCTCAAGAAACGCCAATAAAAAATTTTGACGAAACATGGCTCGATGTTGAACTGCGTTACGCCCCCGGTGAAAAATTCTACCAAACACGCTCACACCGCTTCTCTATCAACCAAGATGCGCCAATCCTCACTCTTACTCATCGCTTCGCTTCGTCATCACTCCCGCTTACTCGCTGGGGTGTAAACCGCACCGAATTAAGCCTTGAGAAACGCTTCTGGTTCTCAGCTTGGGGATACACCGATGTTTCTGTGAAAGGTGGACACGTGTGGAGCAAACACACACCCTACACTCAAATATTCATGCCAAGCGCCAACTTATCGTACGTCATCCAAGACAACACTTATGCATTGATGAACCCCATGGAGTTTGTCACCGACACCTATGCATCCGCATTTGTGACATACTACGCAAACGGCGCAATACTCAACTACATTCCACTAATCAAAAAATTGAAATGGCGCGAAGTGTTCTCATACAACATGTACTGGGGCAAACTTTCAAAACAAAACAACCCTCGATACAACGACAACATGCTCGCATTTCCTGATGAAGCCGTTGCCGAAGTCAACATTTCGCGCACTCCATACATGGAAGCTAGCGTCGGCATTGAAAACATATTCAAATGCTTACGAATTGATTATGTTTGGCGCTTGACTCACCTCAATCCCGGCTATGAAATAGACCGCAGAGGCTTGCGAATAGCATTTCACTTAACTTTTTGACAAAAAACTTGCTTTTTATCGCTTATTATGTTAATTTTGTGGGTATAAACCGCAACAGCGCAATTTAGTACTCATGTTAAAGAAGATTCTTGCAGCATTTTTAGGTTCATTGGCAGCCTTTTGGGTGTCACTGGCGCTTTGTTCTATCATGTCGATAATCGCCATGTTCATGATTATCGGAATTTCAGCAAACAGCACAAAAGTTGATCAACACTCTATACTCTACCTCGACCTTTCCGGCCCAATAAACGACCGCGCTCAAAATCGCTCTGTGCAAGAATTCATCATGGGTAACAATGAAGCCGCTCAAAATCTCGACGAAATACTTCAAGCAATTGACTACGCTGCCGATGATTCAAACATTGACGGCATCTATTTAAATTGCGGCGGTTCAGACCTTGGTTACGCCTCTCGCGAAGAACTCACTGCCGCACTCTCCAAATTCAAAAAATCAGGCAAATGGATTTACTCGTATGCCGATAGCTACACTCAATCAGACTATTACGTAGCTTCTGCAGCAAGCAAAATGTACATCAATCCGGTTGGCACCGTTGACATAAAAGGTCTTGGTTCAAGCATTCCCTTCTTCAAAAATGCGCTCGACAAGCTAGGCATTGAAATGCAAATAGTGAAAGTTGGCACATTCAAAAGTGCAGTTGAACCTTACATTTTAACAGAAGCGTCTGAGCCATCACGTTTGCAAACAAAAGTTTATCTTGATGCTATTTGGAATAACGTCAAGACAACCATCGCCGACAACCGCAGCGTTTCAACATCAAACATCGACACTTGGGCTGATTCTCTCATCTCAACTGTTACCGGAGATAAACTGCAGAAAATCAAACTCGTTAACGGCCTAAAATACCGCCGCGAATTTGAAAACATGCTACGCAAACTCACCAACGTTGAGCTAGGCGAAGACTTGCACCTCGTCTCAACAAGTGACTACTTATCAGCGAACTCACGACCACAACGCACCGCCGAAAACAAAATAGACCATAGCGGCCACATTGCAGTGCTCTATGCCGTTGGCGAGATTTCAGACAATGGCAATTCCGGCATCGTTGGCAGCAATATGGTTGACCAAATCATTGAATTAGCCGACGACGACAACGTGAAAGGCCTTGTGATGCGCGTAAATTCTCCCGGCGGCAGCGCTTTCGCCTCAGAACAAATCTGGGAAGCCTTGCAATACTTCAAAAGCAAGCACAAACCATTCTACGTGTCAATGGGCGACTACGCTGCATCTGGTGGCTACTACATCTCATGTGGTGCCGACAAAATATACTCTGATGTGAACACAATCACCGGTTCAATCGGCATCTTTGGCATGATTCCCAACACCAAAGGTTTACTCAACGACAAACTCGGTGTCAACTTCTCAAACATCGAAACAAACGAAAACGCCATATTCCCAACCTACTTTCAGCCTATGACCGAAAGCCAACGCGCTGCTATGCAACGCAACGTTGAAGATGGATACAAACTATTCACTTCGCGCGTGGCAAAAGGCAGAAAATTGCCAATCGACTCCGTGCTAAACATTGCCGAAGGCCGCGTTTGGGACGGCAAAACAGCACTCAAATTGCACCTCGTTGACAACATCGGCGGATTGGATGCTACAATTGCCGCCATGGCTAAAACCCTCAAAACCGACAAATACAATTACATCTCATATCCGAAAGTTAGCCAATCAACATTAGAAATGCTACTTTCTCAAAGCAGCAATTTCGACGCCTCTATAAAGATTGATGGCCTCAGCGCTCAAGATGTGAAATACTGCACATACTTGCTCAACCGAATCCAATCAACCAAAGGCGGATTACAAGCTCGCATGGAAGATGTGATTATCAAATAATTAAACACCCCAATATCAACAACACATATAAGAATGAAACCACGTTCAGCAGCAGCCAAAATGATTTTGTTGCCATTGTCGAAAATTTACGGCATGGTAACTTGGGTGCGCAACAAAATGTTTGATACGGGGATACTCAAGCAACGCGAATTTGACATTCCGGTAGTAACAGTTGGCAATATTGCTGTGGGCGGAACGGGTAAAACTCCGCACACTGAATATATAATAAATGCACTACGACACAGCCGCAGAGTTGGAGTGCTCAGTCGTGGATACAAACGCGACACCAAAGGCTTTGTTCTAGCCACTCCACACTCCACTCCTCGCGACATCGGTGACGAAGCATACCAAATATACCACAAATTCAACCGCGAAGTTATGGTTGCCGTGTGCGAAAAACGCGTGGTTGGTATAGAGCAAATGCTCGAAATAAACCCGAAACTGGAACTGATAGTCCTTGACGATGCTTTCCAGCACCGTTACGTTAAGCCAAAAGTATCCATCGTATTGACCGAATACGACCGTCCCGTGTATGAAGACAAGCTTATGCCATACGGACATCTTCGCGAGTCTGTGCGATCTCTAAACAGAGCAGATATTGTGATCGCGACCAAATGTCCCGACGACATCAAGCCGCTTGACTACTCTCTCTTTGATAAAAATTTAAACCTCTTCCCGGCACAATCACTATTTTTCTCTCGCTATCGCTACGAGCGACTTCGCCCCGTGTTTAGCGACCACGCGAAAAAAGTGCCCGAATTGTCACGCCTCACCGAGAGCGATATGCTTCTAGCTGTGTCAGGCATCGGCAATCCTCGCCCATTTGTGCGCTATCTCAAAGGTTTCGCTGCAAAAGTGAAAGTGAACGTATTTCCCGACCATCACGACTACACCCGCAAAGACACCGAGCTTCTGCTCAACAGATTTGAGTCTATGAATTGTCGTGAGAAATACATCATCACAACCGAAAAAGATGCCGTGCGATTGATAAACAATCCCTATTTCCCGCATGAACTGAAACCTTACATTTTCTTCATGCCCGTGCACGTAGAATTTATCAACCGCGACCACG
Organism: uncultured Bacteroides sp.; assembly: GCA_964523655.1. Taxonomy (GTDB): domain Bacteria; phylum Bacteroidota; class Bacteroidia; order Bacteroidales; family Muribaculaceae; genus CAG-873. The sequence goes on along the minus strand of CAZGAN010000002.1, from coordinate 6,409 downwards.
ACAAATCAACATTCGAACAAACTCTTTTGCGCAGACTTAGCTCAAATATACTTAAATAGCACTCGTCCAGGCAACAAAATGAGGGCAATAAGTGTTATGAAATTAACATAAAAATCTTAACAATATGCTACAGCAAATCAAACAAACTGCCGATTATCTTCGCAGCAAGGTAAGCGACATGCCTAAAACAGCCATCATACTTGGCACCGGATTAGGCGCATTGGTTGACTACATTGAAGATAAACAATTTATCGCCTACACCGAAATCCCCAACTTCCCAATTTCTACAGTTGAAGGTCACAGCGGAAACCTGATTTTCGGCACACTTGGTGGCAAACGCGTCATTGCTATGCAAGGTCGTTTCCACTACTATGAGGGTTACGACATGAAACAAGTCACATTCCCCGTGCGCGTTTTCAAAGAACTAGGCGTTGAAACACTTTATGTGTCAAATGCAGCCGGTGGCATGAACAAAGAATTTTTGGTTGGCGACGTGATGATTATCACCGACCACATCAACCTATTCCCCGAAAACCCGCTCCGTGGCAAAAACTACAACGAACTCGGCCCGCGTTTCCCTGCTATGACTGAAGCCTACAGCCACGAACTCATTGCCAAAGCCGACGAAATTGCAAAAGAACTAAACATTCGCGTGATGCACGGTGTATATGTTGGCACTCCCGGCCCAACATTCGAAACTCCCGCCGAATATGAATACTTCCGCGTTATCGGTGGCGATGCCGTTGGCATGTCAACCGTTCCCGAAGTTATCGTTGCAAACCACGCCGGCATGCGCGTATTCGGCATTTCTGTAATCACCGACCTCGGTGGCAAAGATATCACCGACGTCCCCACACACGAGGAAGTGCAACAAGCAGCAATCAAAGCTCAACCAAAAGTTGTTGCTGTGATTAAAGAATTGGTAGCTCGCAGCTAATCAAGCTATATAACACTTACAAACAGAGTGAGGAGCATTGCGCTCCTCTCTCTCTGTTTAAAACCACCACACACAAAACTAAATCTTTTAAACTAGATATATGACCGAAATTTCAAGCTTAGGCGAATTTGGGCTTATCGACAAGCTCACGGAGAAGTTACCGCTCAACAATGCAGCAACAAAATACGCTGTTGGCGACGATGCCGCAGTGCTAGACTATCCGGATACTGAAGTATTGGTAACTACCGACCTCTTACTCGAAGGCGTGCACTTCGACCTCACTTATGTGCCCCTCAAACACCTTGGCTACAAATCAGCTATTGTGAATTTTTCGGACATATACGCTATGAACGGCACTCCGCGACAAATAACCGTGTCGCTTGGCATCTCTAAACGTTTCACCGTTGAACACATCGAAGAACTTTATGCCGGCATACGCCTCGCCTGCGAAATATACGGCGTTGACATTGTTGGCGGCGACACCACATCGTCACGTCAAGGCCTAGTTATATCAATAACCTGCATCGGCGACGCCCCAAAAAACAAAATTGTGAAACGCAACGGAGCAAAAAACACCGACATCATCTGCGTGTCAGGCGACTTAGGCGCTGCTTACATGGGTCTTCAACTCCTTGAACGAGAAAAAGTGGCATCAGCCGGACAAAAAGATTTTCAACCCGACTTCGCAGGAAAAGAATACATCGTTGAGCGTCAACTCAAGCCCGAAGCTCGCCGCGACATTATTGCTAACCTCGCAAAAATTGGTGTGCAGCCCACTGCTATGATGGACATCAGCGATGGCCTGTCTTCTGAATTACTACACATCTGCAAACAAAGCAACGTGGGCTGCCGCATCTACGAAGACCGCATACCCATTGACTACCAAACCGCTATCATGGCTGAAGAGATAAACATGAACCTTGTCACTGCCGCTCTCAACGGCGGTGAAGACTACGAACTTCTCTTCACCGTGCCGCTAGCCGACCACGACAAAGTTGACGCCATGGAAGGCGTGAAAGTAATTGGCTACATCACTGATGCCGACAAGGGTTGCGCCATGATTACACGCGACGGAGAATCTGAAATCACACTCCGCGCTCAAGGCTGGAATCCATTGGCCGATGAAAATTCTAAGTAAAACATATAGCCAAAGTCATAAAAAATGCGTAATTTTGCAGACGCAAAACAAATTAGCACATTTAAATTAACGAGTAAACATACGAGACAATGATAAACCGCATTTTGATACGAATAAAGGTTGTGCAGATGCTATACTCATACCTGCTCACCCGTTCCGAATTTAGAATTGACCCGGCACCCGAAACTACGTCACAGGACCAAAAATTCGCCTATGCCGTTTATCTTGACCTATTATTGTTGATTCTTGAAGTTTCAGGCATCAGCACTCGTCAAGGTGCACAATCATCTAACCTTGTTATTGACCCCAAATTGTTGAGCTCGCGCTTGGCTCGCGCCCTCGCGGCTGACGACGAAGTGCGCCGTTGCATCTACAAAGGCAACACCGACATTGACGCTTTGCGTCCAATTGCTCAACATCTCCACGACTTAATCACCGCTTCATCAGCATTCAAAACATTCAGCAAACGTCGCAAAACCGACCTTGGCGACGAAGTTGACATGTGGACTGCTGTGCTTGGCACCATCGTCTTAAAAGACGAAGCCATCGACGCCGCATTCCGTGCTCTTCCCGGCTACACAAACAACGGTTTTAAAGCCGGTGTTGCCGCATTGCTTTCAACTTTCCGCTCTTACTACAGCGCCTCATCAGGATATGCAAACGCTTGCAATGCTCTTGAAGAATCACTCGACAAAGCATACGAGCTCTATCACTCTATCTTCGTGTTGATGATCGACCTCACCACTGAGCAAGAACGTCGCATTGAAAACGCTCGCGCAAAATACTTGGCTTCATCTGAAGAGCGCAACCCGAACATGCGTTTTGCTGAAAACCAATTCATAGCTCGTCTGAAAGGCAGCGAATCACTCAACGCATACCTCAAAGACAACCCCATCTCATGGGAAACAGATATCGCTCTTATCAACAGCCTACTCGACCAAATCAAGTCATCAAAAATATATGAAGACTACATGGCCGCCCCGGCAACAAGCTACGCTGCCGACTGCGATTTCTGGCGCAGCATACTCAAAAACGTGATATTCACAAGCGACGACTTGGCTGATGCACTCGAAGAAAAATCAGTTTACTGGAACGACGATTTGCAAATCATCGGCACATTTGTGCTCAAAACAATAAAACAGAGCGCAAACGCACCCGAAGAAGCAATCAAACTCCTACCCCAATACAAAGACGCTGAAGACGCTCGTTTTGGCAACGAATTGTTTATTGACGCTATCAAAAACCGCGAAACATATCGTTCATACATCGACCGTCTAATCAACGTTGGCAACTGGGATCCGGAACGCATCGCATTCATGGACATTGTCATCATGACTACTGCCATCAGCGAGCTCATAAACTATCCCGCTATTCCATTGGCAGTGACAATGAACGAATACGTGGAAATTGCGAACACCTATTCTTCACCCAAAAGCGGTCAATTTATTAACGGCATACTCTACAATGTGGTTAACATCTTGCGCGAAGAAGGGAAAACAAATAAATAAGTATATTCACATTTCAATTAACACAAGCAAACTATGTTAAATCTAACCATTCTCCTCGCAGACCAAGCTCCCGCTCAATCAGGTCTCTCTACTCTTTTGATGTTCGTAGGTATCATCGTGATATTCTACTTCTTTATGATTCGTCCACAACAAAAACGTCAAAAAGATTTGCGTAAGCAACGTGAAGCTATGGGCAAAGGTGACACTGTTGTTACCGCCGGCGGCATATACGGTAAAATTCGTGAAGTGCGCGACGACTCTTTCATGATTGAAGTTGATCAAAACGTGAAAATTCGCGTAGACAAAAACTCTGTTTACCCCTCTGCTTCTGAAGCAGCTGCCGACGCTCAACAGAAATAATGCGCTAAGCAACACTCCATCTCTCCGCAAATCATGAAAATTAATAACTTTGTTGAGAATACGAAGCACCGCATGTTTTCGCCTAAGGGCAAAAACATGTTGGTGTTTTGTGCTTTTATATGCCTCTCTGCCGTGCTTTGGGTGGTTATGGCTCTCAACGAAGAAGTGCAGAAAGATGTGCGTTGCCGATTGGAAATCACAAACTGTCCCGACTCGGTGATGCGCGTAAGTCCAATGCCCGAAGCTATAAACATCAGCGTGAAGGCTCACGGCACCCAGTTATTGACTTACAACATCGGCCGAAATCCAACCATAAGCATTGACTACAAATACTACGTTCGCAACGGAGAAGTATCGCTCAGTGCTGCCGAAATGCGAAATCTAGCTCACAAACTATTCGGGCAATCTGCACAAATCACAGCAATAAACCCCGACTCATTGCACTTGGTGTTTACATCACGCCGCCCTGAACGCATGCCGCTGAGAGTTGACTCGCGTATAAACACCTTGCCAAACTGCGCACTGACCGGCCCCGTGAAGCCCGCCATTGACAGCGTGCTCGTCTACTCACCCAACGGCGTGCCCGACAACGTGCATTTCATCTCCACAGTGCCCGTGCGACTCGATGACGTTGCTCAATCTGAAGTCATACGCGTGCGCATACAAGCACCCTCAGGATGTCGCGTAGTGCCCGACAGCGTTGACCTTCGCATTAACGTAGAACCAATGATTTCACGCGCAGTGAAAGTGCCCATCAAAGCCATAAACGTGCCCTCTAACACCAAGCTCATTCTCGTGCCCGGACAAATAGACGTCAACTACATGCTGCCTATGAGCCGATACGACGAGTCTACGCCACACTTCAGCGTTGTTGCCGACTACAACACTCTCGACCGCAATTTCGCTTCAAATCGCATTAAAATCAGACTCTCTCGCGCCGAGGGCAACTTCATAAACGTTTATCTCGCCGCTGACAGCGTTGAGTACATGATTGAACGAAAATAAATGACACAAACACATCTCACAGCCATTATAGGCGGCATTGGCGCCGGAAAATCAGTTGTTAGCAATATCCTTCGAGCCATGGGCTACGACGTTTACGATAGTGATTCACGCGCAAAGGCCATTATTGACGGCGACTTTGCACTGCGCAAAAACATAGCGGCAGCAACATCGGTCGACGTATTATTTACCGATGGCACGCTAAATCGCCCGGCATTGGCAGCCATAGTGTTCAACGACTCGGCCAAACTTGAAGCCATAAACCGTCTTGTGCACGGAGCCGTGAGACACGACGTGCAGCAATGGCGCGAGGCAAACAGCGGCAAACACCTATTCATCGAAACAGCAATACTATATCAAAGCCATCTCGACACCCTCGTTGACAACGTATGGGAAGTAACAGCACCCGAATCAGTGCGAATAAACCGCGTCATGGCGCGCAACAACATTACTGCCGAACAAGTGAAACAGCGCATCAAGTCGCAAACGTACACACCCGTCAACCCACACCCTCACATTCACACACTCATCAACGACAACGCGCAGCCAATCCTCCCCCAAATCATCAACCTCCTCACAAATTAGCAAGCAAAGCAACTAAGCGTCAGCCACACATCGCACCGCAGAGCGTCAGCCATGTAGGGGCGCAAATTCATTGCGCTCGCATCCGCACGGCCCACACATCCCGCCCGTATGGTTTGCCCACACACTCACATCGCACCAGCTAAGACTATTATTTCGCTCGGAGAGCGTACACACCACTTCCTCTTTACTTCTTACTTACAAAAATCGTGTTAATTCCCCACGCGTGCAAATTTCTGGTATTTTTGCACCCACATCGTTATTATCTTTGCGCATAAAAAATATTTTTTTCTATGCAAGCACACATACTCTGTCGCCATCGCGACACAAACCTACCTCACACCGACCACACCTACCACTTCCGAAAGTGGCTCGGTCGCGACCTCTCCAAAAGAGAATACGAAGTCATCAACGCCCTAGAGCGACGCCGCCGTAAAGGCGTCATCAAAGTCCACATCGTCGACAAACCCGGGCAGAACTCACGCGCCATCCTCATCAAATACATCCAATTCCTTGGCACAATCTACCCGCGCCGTGTCGCCACCGTCTACGACAGCACCAAAATGTCCGCCACACGCGTCTGCCGCTCCTTGCCCATCAAAGCCTATCCCGCCTCAGTCCGCCGGCCAAACACCGTGCGAGGCATGAACTTCGACATCGCACTCATCCTCAACCCACCAGTCCAATACCTCAACGATATCTTCAGCGCCGTTTGGCCCGTCATCGGTGACTACCTAGGCTGCGCCCTCATTTTCCTCACCACGCCACCCGAGCACCCCAAACTCAAAGGCAGAAAGCGCTACATCCAACCGCAGATGGTGCCATTCTACTACCAACAACTCATTGACAAATACTACCGCCCGGGCCCCACGCTCGAATACA
>CAZGAN010000001.1:41914-43057 GCA_964523655.1 uncultured Bacteroides sp. | reverse complement strand
AGTTTGGTGGATAATCGGAATTTTTTGCTAAATTTGCAGCTATAATGCGTTAAACAAAAAAACGTGGTAAATATAAGTAGAAGAAAGTAAACCAATAAATAAGAAATAATATGAAAATCAAATCAATGGTAGCAATAGCAGCAGCTTTTGCTACAACGATGGCAGCCCAAGCCGGACACTATAAGGTGGTTGCCCAACTCAGTGATGACGAAGATGGAGCAATGGCCTTCATAGTGAACTACGATACGAGTGCGAAGATGGACTCAGTGCTTGTGACAGATAATGTTGCAGTTTTTGAAGGTGAATTGTCATCGCCGGCAGCAGTGCGTCTCATAATTGATGGCAGTCGTTATGGCTCGTTTATTCTTGAAGAAGGAACTATCAATTATGATGCGAAAAATCGAGTTGTGAAGGGTGGTGTGCTTAATGAAAAGAACAATGCACTCAATGAGCAAGCAGCAGCTATAGGCGAAAAATATAAGGCAGCAGCTACTGATGCAGAGAAGGAAGCTATCATCTCTGATTATAATGCCACAATGAAGGCGTACATGCTTGAGAATATAAATAATCCGATTGGCTATCTTCTTTTGTTGGATGAGGCTTATGAAATGAGTCCTGCCGAGCTTATTGAGTTTGTTGAGTCACATCCTGATGTGAAGCAGTACACACGCGTGCAAAAGCTTTTGGTTGCAAATGAGCGTAAGGCAGCAACTCAACCCGGATGCAAGTTTGCCGATTTCGAGATTGAGTATGACGGAGTGAAGCATAAGCTCAGCGATGTTGTGGGCAATGGCAGCTATGTGTTGGTTGACTTTTGGGCATCATGGTGCGGGCCGTGCATACGTCAAACAGCAGTGATTAAAGATATATATAAAGAGTATAAAGATAAAGGTTTGAAGGTGCTTGGTGTTGCTGTATGGGATGAGCCCGACAACACAAAGCGAGCTATCACACAGCATGAACTACCCTGGGAGTGCTGGTTGAATGGTGGAAATGTGCCTACTGATATTTATGGTATTTCCGGCATACCTTGCATCATACTTTATGGCCCTGACGGCACAATTATATCTCGCGACAAACAAGATGATGCACTTCGCGCTGATGTGAAGGCAGCTCTTGAGAAGTAAAATCGGCGAGAAAATA
>CAZGAN010000001.1:0-41814 GCA_964523655.1 uncultured Bacteroides sp. | reverse complement strand
GAGTGCTAGAGTTTTAGGTGCTTGAGTATGCGGGTTACTATTTTTGGGGCGGTGATGATGCCAAGAATGATGCCGATGGTGTCGGCGAGGAAGTCGAGTATGTCGGCTGTTCTGCCCAAATGCATGGCGCTTTGCAGCAGTTCGTCGGCAATTGAAACGAGAATCATAGAGATGAAAATCACAGCGGCAACACGCCATGAAAGACTATTTCCGGCACGTTTGTAGTCGAAGATGATGGCGCAAGTGATGCCCCAGAGCATTAAGGCGTGGACCACTTTGTCGGCGTTTTCAAACATGGCGCCGATGTTGTTGTCGGGCAGTGGATGCGGAGCCAGAGTGAGCCAAGCAAAAGTGATAAAGGCAATAATAGTGAGAGCCCATTTTTTTAGAAATATACCCATGAGAGATTGTTTAATTGTCTTTGTTGCTTTTTTTGCGCACGTCAACCAAAGGTACCGGCGGACGTTTAAATGCTCTGATGATGAAGAAAATGCCAATGAGAATGAATGGCACGCTGAGTTGCTGACCGAGGTTGAAGGTCATGGTTGCCTCGCGTGCTACTTGGTCGTTTTTGACAAATTCGACGAAGAAACGCGAAGTGAAAAGCAGAGTTAGGAATGTGCCGAAAATCAGACCGGGACGGGTTTGTGCATTTTTTCGCCAGTACATCCACATCAGCAAGCCGAAGAGAGCGAGGTAGCAAATCATTTCATAGATTTGAGTTGGGTGGCAAGGTAGGCCGGGATATTCTCTGCCGCGCACGAATATAAATGCCCAAGGGAGAGTGGTTGGGTAGCCATATATTTCACTGTTCATGAGGTTGCCGAAGCGAATCATTGCACCAACGAGAGCAATAGGAATAACAAGACGGTCGAAAGTCCAGAGCGGGCTGCGTTTTGTAGTAATCCAAGAGTAGAAGAATATGGCGATGATGATGCCAATGGTGCCGCCGTGGCTGGCAAGGCCGCCTTCCCAGATGCGCCAAATGTGTTCGGGGTGTTGAGAGTACCAATCCCATTCGTAGAAGAACACGTGACCGAGGCGGGCTCCGATAACGGTACCGGCGACAGTCCAAAGGAGCAGAGCGCCCATCCACTCTTCGGGAGCGCCTTCGCGTTTGAACATGCGGTCAACAATGTTGTAGCCAATCCAAAATCCGATGGCGAACATAAGTCCGTACCAACGCACTTTTACAAAGCTATCTATAAGCAATGGGTTCACGTCCCAAGTAATGAAGTCAGCAATCATGATTGTATGTTTTGTATAAGTGTATTTTTATATGAGTTTCTGTTATCGGTCGGTGTTGTCTTTGCTGAAGTAAGCTTTAGAGACTTCGCGCACGCGCTTGCTGAGCAAGATTAGAGTAATCATGGTTGGGAAGGCCATGCAGGCGTAAAACAAGTCGCACATGCTCACAGCCGCCTCAAGAGGCACAACGGCAAAGAATACGAGAGAAAGTATGTAAGCCACGGTGTAGTATCGGGCTTTTTTCTCGCCGAAGAGATATGTGGCGCAGCTGGTGCCGTAGTATGAGTAACTGAACATTGACGACATGGCAAAGCAAGTTACTACAACCATGAGCAGGTATGCACCGCCGGGTATTGCGCTGTCAAAGGCTTGCAGTGCAGCTTCCAAACCTTTCACGCCTTGCACGTTGACGAAGTCGCCGCAGAGCATGAGCGCCAGGGCAGTGAGAGTGCACACGAAACCGGAGTCGATAGCCGGGCCAAGCATGGCAACGAGGCCTTCGCGCACGGCGTTGGTGTTGCGCGAAGCACCGTGCATGATTGAAGCTGTGCCGATGCCGGCGTCGTTGACAAGAGCGGCACGTCGGGCACCGATTAATGCTATGCCGACTAGAGCGCCGATGCCGGCTTTTAGATTGAAAGCCTCAACAAAGATTGATTGCACCACTCTTGGCACATCAGCGATGTGAGTTACTATGATGTAAAGTACCATCAAGAAGTAAATACCTACCATGAAAGGTACGAGAATTGACGCTACGTTGGCGATGCGGGTGACACCGCGAAGCACTACTAATGCAACAACCGAAGCCATGAGTATGCCAAATATCAGCTTAGCCGTGAACGAGTCAGACATGTTGCACATGCTGGTCACAGCTTCGGTGAGCTGGTTGGCATTGATGATGCACATGGTGCCAAACAAACCGGCAATGGCAAAAGTGCGAGCTAAGGGTTTCCATTTAGAGCCGAGGCCTTGCTCAATGATGTACATCATGCCACCTTTGGGACGACCTTCGTTGTCGCGGCCTTTGTACATGATAGCAAGAGTGGCCTCATGAAATTTGGTAGACATGCCCACCATGGCGCTCACCCACATCCAGAAAATGGCACCGGGGCCGCCCATCACTAAAGCGATAGCCACACCGGCAATGCTACCTAAGCCAACAGTACCGGCTACGGCCGAGAGAAGAGCTTGAAGCGATGATATTTCGCCAGTGCTTGAGTTACCACTATTGCTACGCAAGGCATGCAGCGACGCGGGTATGTGCCGAAGCGACACCGCTCGCGAAGAAAAGAAAAGATATAAGCCGCCGCCAATGAGAAGAAAAAACAGCGGGTAGCCACAAACGAAATTGGCTAGATTGATTATAAAATTAGCGATAGATTGAAACATGTTCGTAAATAATCGACAAAATTACAAAAAAAATGCATACCTTTGCTTAACCAAAATACAAAATACCTAACAAATTAGCCTAAACTAAACCAATCATTGAAATGATTTACCTGTGCAAACTTTTAATGCCGGCAAAAAAACTGCTGTTACTCACAATATTAGCAACACTGTCAGCTTTTTCTTCTCCCCAAACCGTGAGAGCTGGAGTCACCATAAATAAAACAACGCTCAACGATGCACTTGACGAATTAGATGATTTGCTCGAAAACCGCCAAAAATATCTAGACAAACGATTATCAGCAATAAAGACGCTGAAACGTCAGGCGAAAGAACAAGCAAGTGCCACAACCTTGGCAAATGTGGCAAAAGCTTATGTTGAAGTTGATAACGACTCTGCCGTAAAATATTATAGAAGAGCATTGTCGTATGCCGAAGAAGGCTCGCAGCAACAGAGTTTGCTGCGCGCGCAGTTGGCTTCGCGTTTGCCGGTGGCAGGCCTCACACAAGATGCAATAGACATGTATGAGGCTGTTGATACTACAATCTTCGACCACGATAACTTGATAGAATATTACGATGCCGGTTGCCGCATGTATGCAACAATAACAGCTGTTTATGCAAACAATATAGATGTTGCTTTGCGTCACAGCAAAAATACACTTAATTGCAAAAAACGATTGCTTGCCGCAATGAGTGAGCACAAGGAGACGCCGCGCTACCGCATGGAGCATGGCGAGTATTTGCTGCGCATAGGTAAAGCTGATATGGCAGAGGCATTGGTGCACGATGTGTATAACACTCAGTCGGTTGGCACGGAGTTGCATACGCGTGCTGCTCATGTGTTGTCGCACATAGTGGCACGTCGTGATGACGATGATGCATGTTTGTACTACCTTGTGCAATCGGTGATTAGCGATATAAATGCCGGCTCAGTGGAGGTGCCATCGTTGCAAGATTTGGGCAGGGCAATGTATGACCATGGAGACGATGAGCGTGCTTTGCGCTATCTCAATGCAGCGCTCAGTAATGCCGTGTCGTCGCATGCGTGGACACGCATGATTCAAACGGCAGAGGCAATACCGATGGTGCAAGAAGTGCAGCTTGAGCATGCTCAGACTGCGCGCACACGTCTTGTGTGGGTGATTGTGGCGCTAGTGGTGCTTTTGCTGCTTCTTATAGCGACAACGTTCTATTTACGCAAAACTTTGCGCAAGCAGCATAGTGCACAAGAAAATCTTGAGATATCAAATAAGCTGAAAGAACAATATATTAGCCAGTTCCTCACGCTTTGTGCAGTGTATATGGATCGACTCACACAGTTTTCGAAGATGGTGAAGCGTAAGCTTGCAGCCGGAAAAGTTGATGATGTGACACGTTTGCTGAAGTCGGGAAAATACATGGAAGAGCAAAGCGATGAGTTTTTTGCGGTGTTTGACGATGCATTTTTGCATATCTATCCATCGTTTGTAGAAGAAGTGAACAAACTATGCCGAGAAGATGCACAAATAGAGCTCAAAGAGGGTGAGCTGATGAATGCAGATTTGCGATTGTTGGCATTTATGCGCTTGGGCATTGAGGATAGTTCATGCATAGCCCAGATACTTAATTATTCGGTGAACACGGTTTATGCATATCGCAATAAGCTCAAGCAAAGAGCTATAAACAGAGCTACATTTGAGCAAGATATAATGAATATCGGAGCGGCATAACATTGAGTCTGCGTTTTATTTTGTCGGGTATTTTCGCTAACTTTGCGGTCATTAAAGATTGAATGAAATGAACAAAATTAAGTTTACGAAAATGCATGGCGCCGGTAACGACTATATTTATGTTGATACTCAGCGCTACAATATAGAAAATCCGGTTGAAAAAGCGATAGAATGGAGCAAATTTCACACCGGCATAGGCAGTGATGGTTTGATTTTGGTTGGAGCATCGGAAGTGGCAGATTTCAGCATGCGCATATTTAATGCCGACGGTTCGGAGGCAATGATGTGCGGCAACGGTTGTCGTTGTGTGGCTAAATTTGTATATGACCATAAGCTTACCGACAAAACAAATATCACGCTTGAAACACGTTCAGGCATAAAGATTTTAAAACTTCACGTTGAGAATGGTGAGGTTGCAGCAGTGACAGTTGATATGGGACAACCGCTAGACATACATCCGCTGGATGAGCGCACTGTTGTGTCGATGGGTAATCCGCATCTTGTGACGTTTGTTGATGATATGGCTCAGGTGCCGCTAACAGAAATTGGCCCGAAATTGGAGCATCATCCACATTTCGCTGACCGCACAAATGTTGAATTTGCTCAGATTGTAGGCAAGGATAAAATACGTATGCGTGTGTGGGAACGAGGTTCCGGCATCACGCAGGCGTGTGGCACAGGAGCATGTGCAACAGCTGTGGCAGCAGCGGTTAAAGGATTGACCGGACGCCGCAGTGAGGTTGTGATGGATGGAGGCTCAGTTGTGATTGAGTGGGACGAAGCGACCAACACCGTGCTTATGACCGGCCCTGCTACAACTGTCTACGAAGGCGAGATATCACTATAACTTTTTCTATAAATACAAAAAGAGCGGCTGCCCCAATTGCTGAGGCAGCCGCTTGACGTTAAATTATGGTGAATCAATTAATTAATCCAATTCATCAAGGTATATGTACATAGCGCTCCAATAGCTGGTGCTCGAATCAGTGTAGGCGTAGAATTCGAGAACAATAGCATCTAAGCTAGAGTCGTAATAGCAGTAGTCTGCACTGTAGAAGTATATGTACATGAGGCGAGGGAAGTCACCGGGGTAGAACCAACCAACGTTCCAACCAACAGAGAGGTCGCAGGTAGCTGTGCCGGCTTCTTTGTCGTAGGTGAAAGTGTATGTTTTGGTTGAGCCCAGGAAGTTTTCGATGGTGATGACACCGTTTCGAGCTTGAGCGGGGATGTCGAAGTAGTCAGAATAGTCATCGCTGTAGCCTGACATGTAGATGTCGCCGTAGAGAGTAACATCGAAAGACGGAACGACGAGAGCTTCCCAAGTGTAGGTGTCGGTGCCGGTTGCAGTGGTGAATGAGATAGAGCCTTCATACTCGTCGCCTGAGAATTTTGCGCCTTGAGTGTATGTGATAGCTTCGTCACCGTTGCCGGTAGCAACGTTCACTTTGCCGGGACCGGCACTTGTGCCGTTGGTGATGTTGACAGTTTTTGTTGGAGATACGCTGAAGGCGAGGTCATAGCCGGCGACGCCGTAGAAGTTCTCTATGATGTAAGTGTCATCTTCGAGAAAAACCAAAGTTGGGCGATAGACGGTGCCAGAAGCGGTGGTGTACACGCCGGGCGATGTTACCATGCGACCTAGTTCGCGAGTAAATTCGATGGTGCCCGGGTCAGAGTTAGAGTAAGACTCATTGTTGCTGTTGGCTTGCACAGTTAAAGTGTAAGAGCCGATAGCGAGGTCGTCAAAATCGAGAGATAAATCGGTAGTAGTGTCACTTTTCACTACATTACCCACGGCATCAATGATTTGGTAGGTGTAGGATGCGGCATTTGTTACGGTAGCCCAAGCTACGGTCACGGTTTTACCTGATTGAGAGAATTCGGGTGCGGGAGTAGCGAGTTGAGTAACAGCGGCAGTTTTTGCTACGTAAGTGGATGTAGAGGTGTTGCCGTCAGCGTCAATAGCGGTAACCACGAGGGTGTATTTAGAGTCGGGTTTTAAACCGGTGAATACGAGTCGGCGAGAGTGAGTGACGTCAAGGTCTTCTTCGGCGAGCACCGTGCCTTCTTCGTTTTTAAACACATAGTGCCAACCCACAGCATCACCGCGATCGGGCCACCAGAAAGTCAGAGAGCTAACTGTTGTTTGTGTTGACTCGATGTCAACAGCCGGGCGCAAGAGAGCCTCGTTGTCGTCGGAGCAAGCCGCGGTAGCGCAAGTGAGGGCAAAAGCGAACGTCCAAGCTAATATTTTATTTGTTTTCATCATTTTTGTACATTTTGTATTTGAAAAATACGTGTTCATACATTTACTCGCACGGATTAGTATCCGGGGTTCTGAACGATAGTTGGGTCAGAAGAAAGGAGGGTTTTATCAACCGGCCAAAGCACTTTGTGCTTGCGAGTATTGTAGTTGAGCACGGGGCTAGTGATGTCGAGGTTGTAGATGTCGTCAACTTTTTCGGCACCTTCTTTCATGTAGCGAGTGAGAGTCAAACCGTAGCCCACGTTACCTTCGGGTTGGAAGATGAGGTGGTCGCTGTCAGAGCCATTTTTTTGCACGGTGAGGCGGCGTAAATCCCACCAACGTTGACCTTCTTGCACGAACTCTTTGTCTTTTTCGTGGAGTATGGCGACTTCGTTGTCTTTGAACGAGCCTGGGGTGTAGGCATATTTGCTTTCGTCCCAGTTGTTGCCGTAGGCGCGTTTGCGCACCACGTTGATATAGTCGGCGCATGCTTGGTAGTTGCCTTGCCAGTTCTCGCACTCAGCAAGATAGAAGTAAACGAGAGAAAGGCGGTACCAAGGGAAGTCGTTAGTAACAACAGATTTAGAAGAGAAAGTTTCATCGACTTCGCCGCGGAATTTATATGCATAAGCGCCGCGGAGATAGTGAGTTGACGGGTCAAAGTCATCAACTTTGCTGGTGATGTAAGCTTTTTCAACGTCGTTGGGGAACCAAGCGGGGTAGAAAGAAGCGTCACGACGAGTGTCGGCTTTGTCGAATTGGAAGAACAGAGCGTTAGAATATTGATACTGCGTGGTGGCGGTGTACATTATGTTTTTATACCAGTTGGCTTCTTGTTTTTGGGTAGATTCGTTGTAGGTGTAACCAACCCATTCGCCGTTTTCGTCAAGAGCGTTGCCGAATGTTGAGCCTGAGCTGTTTGACCAAATGTAGTAGATGGTCCAATAGTTGTAAGATTCGAGGGTGTCGAAATAGAGGGCGAAAATCATTTCGGTGTTGTCATCGCCTTCGTTTTCAACAGAATAAGCGTCGGCGAAGTTTTTTTCGAGAGAATAGCCGTAGTTGTTGAGCACGTTTAGGAAATATTGCTTTGCCTTAGCGATGTTGCCGTCGGGGTCAGCGCATTTGTAAGCGGGTATGGGATATTCGCTGTCAGAGATTTCGGGGTATTCAACTTTTGCGTCCCAAAGATACACTTCACCGGCAAGGAGCTCGGTGCAAGCTTTTGACCAATAGAGGTTTTGAGCGAGGGCGCTAGAGAGAGTATAGCTGCCGGCATTGTTGAAACCGTCGAGTGATGCTTGCAAGTCGCTTTTGATGAGCTCCATAACGGCTTGGTGTGAGGCGCGAGGTTCGTATAGAGAAACGGGGTCGTAGTTGCCGTTAACCACGTCGGGGGTAGTGCGGATAGGCACGCCACCGTAAAGGCGATACATTTCGAAATAGCAGCTTGCGCGTAATCCGTACATGATGCCGTAGAGGTAGTTTCGGCAGTCGTCGCTGAGCACGTCGGTGTTTTCGGCGCGGTCAAGGAAAAGGTTGATGTTGGCAATCAAGCCGTAGTAACCGCCAAAAGTAGAGAGACCGGCATTGTCGCCGTCCATGTCGTTGTTAACAATACGAAGGCCGGCAGTTGTCATAGAAGAGCCGTCGGATGTCATGCCATCGCGTTTGTATTGGCCACCGCGCAAGTCGCCGCAGGTTTGGAAGCGAGTGCTCAAAAATCCGCGCAATTGGTTGTGTATAGCCACCACGTTGCCTTCAAAGTGGGCTTGAGTCTGCCAAAAGTTGTTAGAGGTGAAGCTGTCGGTAGGAGAAAGGTCAAGAGTGTCACCGCAAGAGCCGAGAGAAGACGCAAGAGCCAATCCACCAACAAGCAATGCTATATTTTTTATAATATTCATTTTGCTAAGTATTTAGAATGATAAGTTAAGACCGAAAAGCACAGTGCGCGACAAGTTGTAAGTGCCACCGTATCCGGCGGTGTTACCGGTGGTGTAAGTAGTGTTGTCGGGCAATGGGATAGTGCAAGACTTTATGTAACCGAGGTTTTGTCCGGTGACAGAAACTTGTAGACCTTGGCTGTGGAATCGCTGACAGATGGCAGTTGGCAAGTTGTAAGAGAGTTGCAACTCGCGGCAAGCGAGGTAAGCACCGCTTTGAGTCATAAGAGAAGAAGTGCGAATCCAGTTGTTTGTGCCGACTTGAGAAGCCCAAGTGTAGCGAGGATATTTGGCATCGGGGTTAGTAGGAGTCCATGTGTCTTTTACGTTGGTCATCATAGAGTGAGTGCCTTGTCCGCAACCGAGAGAGAAGGCTAAGTTGCTGTCGTAGACGCTGAAGCCCCAACCCATGTCGAAGCGGGCATAAAGTTGTAAGCCTTTCCAGCTGAGTGTGGTGTTGAAACCGCCGCTCCAGTGAGGGCGAGTGTTGCCGAGTTTCATTTGGTCTTTTGTGTCGATCATGCCATCGCCGTTGACGTCGTAGAAAACCAAGTCACCGGGAGCAAGAGCCACCAATTGGCTTTCGGAGTAACCCATGTTGAGCAAGCGTTGGTGGGCTTCTTCGTCGGAGTAAATTTTCTTGGTTTGAGAGATGTCGATGTAGTTGCTGGGCATTTGCGATTGATCGCGAATCATGTGGTCAACTTTGTAGCCGATGATGCAACCGGGCTCTTGGCCTTCTTGGTATCCGCCAATGTATTGAGTGTCCCAAACCATAGTAGTTACGCCGTTAGCGTCAGTGTCGTAGTGCCAAGCGTCTTTGCCAACGTACACTTGAGTGCCGCCTTGACGGTTGTTGAGCAAGCCGTTGTCGGGGAGAGTCACGATTGTGTTTTTGTTGTAAGAGAGGTTAGCGGTGATAGACCAGCGCCAATCGCGAGTGTTTATGATGTGGGTGGTGAGATCGAGTTCGACACCTTGGTTTCGGAAAGAACCGTTGTTGTAAGTAACGCTAGAGAAACCGGTGGTTTGCGGCAAAGAAAGAGTGGCTACTTTGTTGTCGTTAAGGCGGTTGTAGTATGTAGCGTTTAGGTTGATGCGGTTTTTCATGAAACCGAGGTCGAGGCCGACTTCAAATGTGCGAGATTTTTCCCATTGCAAATTGGGGTTTGCGAGAGTTGATAGGCGGAAACCTTTAGATCCGGCGTATTGGTAGCTTGAGTAAGCACCTTGCAGGTTGTAGTAGCTTATGTAGCTTGAGTTTACGTATCCGCTTTCACCGAAAGAAGTGCGGATTTTACCATAGTTGAGCACATGCTCGGGCACTAATTTGCTGAAGAAACTTTCTTTAGAGAATACCCAACCGGCAGAAACACCTGGGAAGAAACCCCAACGGTTGTTTTGCAAGCGAGAGTAACCGTCGTTACGGAAAGTAGCAGCAATCAAATATTTGTCTTGGTAGTCGTACTCAATGCGTCCGAATTGCGAAGCGATGCGTTCTTTGTATTGGTAGTCTCCGGTGTCGCGAGATTCGATGTCGGTGTATTGAAGGTTGAGGAAGTCGTCAGTTTCCATGCCGTAACCGGTAGAATACATAGACTTAGAAGTGCCGCTATAGTACTCGGCACCAATCATAGCGTTGACGTTGTGGCCGTTGCCAAAAGTGTTTTTGTAGTTGGCAACGATGTTGTATGTTTGGTCGAAATCGCGTTCGACGTTGATGCCAACGTATCGAGTGGTGTTGAAGGTGGTGCCTTCTTGGTTGGTTTGATAGTCTTTGTAGCCTTGTTTGTCGTAGTAATCGTCATAGAACCAACTCATGGTGCCTTGCACGCTCAGACCTTTGCAAATTTGGGCGGTTAAGCCGGTGGTCATAGCGAATTTGGTATCCTCATAGTCTTGCAAGAACTTGTCGGCAGTTAAGCGGAAGTTGTTAGCCACGCCGCTATTGTCGTTAGCGCCCCAGAGGTCGTTTCCGTCTTCATCGGTAAGGCGAATAGTGCGAGGGAATGCGGCAGCGCGACCGAATACGTAGCTGGTGAAGTCGTAGTCGGTGCCGGTGTATATACCAACAATGCCTGGGCCGTTAATCCAGTTTGCGCGTTGGAAGTTGAATTTAGAGTTAGAGGTTAACCAATCGGCAATTTTGTAAGAGCCGGTGAACGAGAATGTGTAACGTTTGTAGTAAGAAGAGTAAAGAGCACCTTCGGCATCGTAATAACCTAAGCCGGCATAGTAGGTGCCGCGGTCGTTACCGCCTGATAGGTTTATGTTGTAGTCTTGAGTGGCAGAACTTTTGTTCAAGTTGTAGTCCATCAAGTTAGTTTCGCGATAGAGGATGGTGCGGTCGGGATTTATTGGGTCAACCATGCTCGACCAACCTTTTTGCAACAAGTATTTGTTGTCGTCGGTCATAGTCATGATGTTGTACTCCATGTCGCTTGTGATTTCGGTGCGACCTGTGCCGTAGGGAGTGTTAGAAGAGTCGAGGTCAATGCTGCTCCACGGGGTATTTGTAACGGCAGTGCGATACCATTTCAAGTAGTCGGGCACGTTAACGTAGTCGTATCCGTTGTCGTAGTAGTTGATACCGTATTTTGCGTTGAAAGTAACTTTGCGAGTGCCTTTTTTGCCTTGTTTTGTAGTGATGAGAATAACACCACCGGCAGCGCGAGCGCCGTAAAGGGCAGTAGCGCCGGCATCTTTGAGCACGTCCATTGTTTCAATGTCGTTGGGGTTTATGTCGTCGAAAGAGCCGCGCACTTGACCGTCAACAACAACGAGCGGAGATCCGGATCCGTTGTAGTTGTTACCACCACGCAAAATGATTGTAGGCGTGGCACTAGGGTCACCGGTTGTCACATAAACTTTCAAACCGGAGACGGCACCGGCGAGAGCTTGTGCGGGGTTCGCATTAGCGCCAACGGTGAGAATGTCTTCAGAGACAGAAGAGATAGAGTTTGTTACTTTGGCACGTTTTTGTGACACGCCGTAACCCATCACCACAACTTCGTCGAGCACTGTGGCGTCTTCAGAAAGCACAACGTTGAGAGTGTTTCCGTTCCAACGAATGGTTTGAGTTTTGCAGCCAACAAAAGAAAATTCGATTGAAGTGCCAACTTTAATGGTGCCAAGATTGAAAGCGCCGTCAACGTCGGTGCTAATACCTTTTTTCTGTCCGGCAATTCGAACGCTGGCTCCGATAATCGGTTCGCCGTCTTTATCAAAAACATGGCCTTTGCAGACTGCGGTTTTTTGAGGAGCAGCAGCGGCGGCTTCGGCGGGGACTTCGGTAGGCTCGGCATAAAGCGAGAAGCTACCGGTCGCGGTTATGCTGATAGCAACACCAAGCCCAAGCAAGTGTTTGTTAAATATGTTTTGCATAGAAAATTATAGCTTTTTACGGATTAGAGGTAGTGACGTTAACACCCCAAGAAGCGGCAGAGCTAAATTGTGTGCCGTTGATTTGCCCGGTGACATAGACAACGTAGTTTGTGCCCGGGGTTAAATCGGTGAAAGTGTGGGTGCGGTCGTAGGTGGTGTGAGATCCTGTGGCAATGGGTTGCTCGCTGTGGCTTGTCATAGAGCCGGTGTAAAGAGCTACGTCATAGCCTGGAATTTCTTGCACCAAATTCCAACTCACGGTAATAGAAGTGCCATCTGCCGAAGATGTGGCAGTAGCGTAAATCGGGCCAAGCTCGCTAGCCGGGTCATCACTGCAAGCCGATAGAGTTGCTGATAGTAACGTCCCGATAAAGAGAGTCCGAATTAATGGCATTAAAAACTTTAGATTTTTCATGTCGTTAAATATGATTAGTTTTTAAGTAAGATATTTTCTCTATGAGAAATATTGTGAAAATGTGATGATTATCGATTTAAAGCTGATAAAATTTTCTTTTAATTTTATACGCAAAATTACACGAAAAAATTAAATAATCAACAAACATTATCATAAAATTTGTAAAAATATATATTTATTGTGAGAATGATGAGATAGGGTATAAAAAAAGAGATTGCGACAAGATGTCGCAATCTCCTAAAACTATAAAAAATTGCTATGAATAGCAGCGTTATTTCTTGCTCGGAATTTCTTTTAATCCGTTTGTAATTTTGTTTACGGGTTTGATGCCATCGCGCTCGAGGAGAGCGTCGATAGTTGGGTCGCCACCGCGGAATCGACGATAAAGCACAGCCGGGTTTTCGGTGCCACCTTTGGTGAGCACGTTTTCGCGGAAGGATTTAGCTGTTTCAGCATCGAAGATGCCGTTTTTCTTGAATTGCGCGAAAGCGTCGGCATCGAGCACTTCAGCCCATTTGTAGCTGTAGTATCCGGCAGCGTAACCACCAGAGAATATGTGGCTGAATTGAGCAGAAACCATAGTGCCGTCAACCGGTTCAAACATTTGCACGTCTTTGGTGGCATTTTTTTCAAAAGCAACGGCGTCGTCAACGGGGGCGGTGATTGAGTGCCAAGCCATGTCGAGATAACCGAATTGCAATTGACGCATGCAAGAGTAAGCAGCGCCGTATTGGTCTGACTCAATCAAGCCTTTAACGAGCTCTTCGGGGAGCGGCTCGCCGGTGATATAGTGTTTGGCGAAAGTGTCAAGAAATTCGCGTTCGGTGAGGTAGTTTTCGTTGAATTGAGAGGGGAGCTCAACGAAGTCGCGATACACGTTTGTGCCTGAGAGAGATTGATATTTGCTGTTAGCGAGCAAACCATGAAGAGAGTGGCCAAACTCGTGAAGGAAAGTTTCTATTTCGTAAGGGGTGAGCAAAGACGGTTTGTCGCCAACGGGTTTAGTGAAGTTCATCACGATGCTCACGTGAGGGCGAGAGTCGGTGCCGTCAGCTTCAATCCATTGTTCTTTGAAGTTTGTCATCCAAGCGCCGGGGCGTTTAGATGCGCGAGGGAAGAAATCGGTGTAAAGCACGCCAACGTAGTTGCCATCGTTGTCGGTGACTTCATAGGCGGTAACGTCGGGGTGGTACACTTCAATTTCGGGGTCAGCAGTGAAGTGCAAGCCGTATAGACGAGTGGCGAGGCCAAACACACCTTTAATCACATTGCTGAGTTCGAAGTAAGGGCGCATAGCTTCTTCGTCGAACGAGTATTTGGCAGCGCGGTGTTTGTTAGAGTAGTAGCTGTAGTCCCACGGCATGATTTGCATTTTTTTGCCTTCGGTTTTAGAGGCAAAAGCAGCGAGCTCTTCCATCTCTTTTTGAGCAGCTGGGGCATAAGCATCGCGCAAGCTGTTGAGCAAGTTGTAGACGTTTTGCGGATTTTGAGCCATTGTGTTTACGAGAGCTTTCTCAGCATAAGTGTCTTTGCCGAGAAGGTTAGCTATTTCGCGACGCAATTCGGCGATGCGGGTGATGTTGTTGAGGTTAGAGAATTCGCCTTTAGTGTTACGGCCGTTGTACATGCGATACATTTTTTCGCGCAAGTCGCGACGGTCGGAATATTTCATGAAAGCCATGTAGACCGGAGCGTCGAGAGTGAAAAGGTATTCGCCTTTGTGTCCGTCTTGCTCGGCAGCGAGAGCAGCAGCTTCGATTTGGCTATCAGGAAGACCTGTGAGGTCAGTCTTTTGCAGATACATTTTATAGGTAGGCAACTCTTTTTGCACGTTTCTGCCAAATTCGTTAGTGAGTTGCGAGAGCTCGGCGCTGAGTTGTTTGAATTTATCGCGGTCGGCGCCAACGAGAGTAGCTCCTGATTGAGCGAAAGAGTCGTAAGTCTTTTGCAACAACATAGAGTCTTCGGGGGCGAGGTTTAGATTTTTACGATTGTCGTAAACCGATTTCACGCGTTTCCATAAATCTTCGTTAAGAATGATAGAAGTGGAGTAGTCGCTGAGTTTGCCTGAAATGTCGATAGATTGCTCCATCATCTCGTCGTCAGAGTTGGCTTCGAGTAAGTTGAAGAACACGTTAAGCACACGGTTAAGGTCGGCGCCAACGTTTTCGAGAGCAACAACAGTGTTAGCGAAAGTTGGAGCTTCAGATTGAGAAGTGATGGCATTAATCTCGCTGTTGGCAACTTCGATGCCGTGGTCAACAGCTTCCATCCATTGGCTGTTGTTAAATTGCGAGAAGGGCGGGGTTTGATGTTTTGTATCAAACGGTTTGAAAAAAGGATTTTGAGCGTTTGCCATAAAAGCAGTCAAAATTAAAAACGTTAATACGAGTTTCTTTTTCATAACGAGAAATATTTGCACAAAATTAATGAAAATACTTGATATATGGAAAATGTGATTTTGAAATTACAAATTATTTGTGATTTGGCTATTTATGTTGTATATTTGCAGATTATGTACGCACGATCAATCAATTTGATATTTGCTATGGCAGGTTTGCTAATGTCAGCGCAGGATATATCACATCCCACGCTGGGCACGTCAGTGACATCGCCGGGAGGGCTGAAACTCACGTTGGTTGACCGTAGACAAAACTATAATTACTCAGAGCCAAGCACCCTTTGCAAGTCGATAATATCGCCGAAGTCAATAAATATACATCCGTCGGGAGCGAAGTATTATGTAAATTCGCTTGAAGGAGCATCGACGGTGGTGTTTGATGCATCAACAAATGAGCAGACAGCGAAAATTAATCATAAATTTAACAACGCTGACAGTGATTTGTGGGCTCCGGAGTCGGGCTACTACAAATTCTCGCACTATAGTGAAAACTTGCGCACGTTTCGCGGTCGCCCCGTGGAGAGTGCGTTTAGTCACAACGGCAGATATTTGTGGGTGCCATATTATCGGCGAAGTTTTGATATAAATGCACAAGACCCGTCGGCATTGGCGGTAATTGACACGCGTACCGACACGATAGTGCGCCTCATGGAGTGTGGTGTGTTGCCAAAAATGATTGCCGTGTCGCCCGATAGCCGACATGTAGCTGTGGCAGACTGGGGCGATAACACAGTTGGTTACATACATTGTCCGGATTCCGACCCCGCATCGTGGCACCATGAACGCCCCTTTGTTGTTGACCGACAACTGAAATGGGACCTCAGTCTCACCGAGAGCGTGAACCGCGACTCAAACAGTGGCAATGCCTTGCGCGGCACTGTGTTTACTGCTGACGGTAGGTATTTGTTGGTGGGCTGCATGGGAGGCATGGGCGGTATCGCTGTTATTGACACACAAAGCAACGGCGATAGCTATTTGGGCAAAATTTACGGCATGATGCCAAACGTGCGCCACATAATAATCAGCGGCAATTATCTCTATCTATCAGTTAATAAAGCCGGATATGTGCAACGTTTGCCGATGCGCTCACTGATGTCGGCGATATCGCGTCTCAAAGCTTCGGAAAAGAAAGCAGTGACGGTGTCGCAAGGGTGGGAGAGCGCCAAAGTTGGCGAAGGAGCACGCACCATAGTAGCATCGCCGAAAGGCAGGTTTATTTTTGCCGCGTGCAACATTGCGAGCACTCTTGACGTTGTTGATACAAAGACAATGCGCAAAGTGTTGTCGCTACCTCTTGATTCATATCCCGTTGGCTTGGATATCTCAGCCGATGGAAAAACAATATATGTAACTTCGCAAGGAAGGAAAGATAAAATACCGTCGGGCAATTGCGTAGATATAATACGCGTTGATTACTGACACAAAACCACATCTCAATTCAAGTAAAAAATAACGTATGTCAGAAAAAGTTTTATTTAAATCGAAATTAGGTTTGATTGCAGCCACAGTAGGCTCAGCTGTGGGACTAGGCACCGTTTGGCGCTTTCCGGCACAAGTGCAAGCCAATGGCGGCGCTGCATTTTTGCTCGTATATATAATATGTGCATTTGCTTTAGGTGTTCCGGTGATGCTCAGTGAATTTGCTATGGGACGTGAAGGTGGCTCAGACGCTGTAGGCACGTACAAGAAATTGGCACCCGGAAAGCCGTGGTGGCTGATAGGTGCAGCAGCGGTTTTGGTGTCGTACATGATACTATGTTTCTACATGGTTGTAGGCGGCTGGAATCTTGAATATCTTGTTGAGAGTTTTGGCACGAACATGTACACCGGTGGTGAATTGAGCAGCAGCCACTTCACAGAGTGCATGCAACAGTATGTTATGACCGGGTATGCTCCGCTATACTATACACTGGCTTTTGTTGCGATAAACGTATTTGTGCTATTAGGTGGAGTGCAAAAAGGCATTGAGCGCATGTCGAACATTATGATGCCGCTTTTGTTCTTGTTGTTGGCAGTGTTTTGCGTGACTACGCTGACGTTGCCCGATGCCAAGAGTGGTGTTGAATTTTTCTTAAATCCGGATTTCTCGAAAATAACCCCCGCAGTGTGCATCAGCGCACTCGGACAAGCACTGTTCTCACTGAGTTTGGGTATGGGCATATTGATAACTTATGCAGCGTACTATCCTGCCACCACCCGCCTCACGCGCACATCGGTGACTGTGGTATCAATGACCTTGGTTATTGCGTTGCTCATGGGCTTGATAATCTTCCCTGCCGTAGCTAGTTTTCATCTTGCCGACCACGGTTTGAGCGGCACAACTTTGGTGTTTGTGACGCTGCCTGAGGTGTTTGCCATGTTGCCGGCATCGCAATTGTGGTCAGTGCTGTTTTTCTTGCTGCTGATGGTAGCAGCGCTCACGTCAACGGTTTCTATAGCCGAGGTGAGTGTGAAGTTTATGCAAGATCGTTTCGGATTGTCGCGCAAAAAGGCAACATGGGCAGTCTTGCTTCCAATTTTCCCGCTCAGCGGATTGTGTGCGCTCTCGTTTGGTGTGCTCAGCGATTGGACTTTGTGCGGCAAAATAATTTTTGATGCGCTTGATGCGTTCACCAACACGTATATGTTGCCGTTGGTAGCGCTGGCGGGGTGCATATATGCCGGATGGTTTGCGCCCAAAGGGTTGTTGCGTCGTCAGCTCAGCAATAACGGCACTTTGCGTATGCGCATGACTTCATTTCTAATCTTCTTGCTCAAATGGTTTGCCCCGATAGCCATTTTAGCTATATTTATATCAGGTATAATCAATTAAATCTATGAGTGGTAAAGGCACTTACACATCGCGTGAACGCATTGCACTTATTGTTGTTGCCGGGCTAGTGATTATAGCAATCACGGCTATGGCTATCTATTCGCGCAACGACAGTCAGCCGCAAGTGCAGCAGACTGTTGCGACGGCGACAACAACGTCAGTGCACGATAGCAATGTGTCAAAGTCTGATTCAGTAGCCAAATCGGAGAAAAAGCGCAAAAAGCGACACCGCAAGGCCGCCGAAAAAAAGGCTAAGAAAAAGCAAGAGCCTAAGCCACGCGACTATTTCACTTCTCCCGAAAATGAGTAATAATACCAACAAATCAGAAACAAATCAGCGTGCACTTTTTGCCACGCGCCTTGGCGTTATAGCTACCACCGTTGGCTCATCGGTGGGCCTTGGTAATATATGGCGATTTCCGTATGAAGCCGGCACAAATGGCGGCTTTGCGTTCATATTGTGCTATGTGGGCTTTATTTTGCTCATAGGAGTGCCTGTTATTTGCTCGGAGTTTATACTCGGACGCTACACACGGTTTAATATATTTGGTTGCTATCGCAGTCTTGGCGCGGGCAAGAAGTGGCAATCGTTGGGAGTGCTGGGCATAGTAGCCTCGCTAATGATACTTAGCTTTTATGCCGTAGTGGCAGGCTGGACTCTTGAATATTTCACGCAAACAGTGAGCGGAAATCTTTTTGATTTTGGCTCGGCAGATGGAGGATATGCAGCGCACTTTGACACATTCTCGGCACACAGTTATCGCCCGATATTGTTCACCGTGCTGTTTTTGCTTATAAATCACGCAGTTGTGATTGGCGGAGTGCAAAAAGGCATTGAGCGTATATCAAATATACTCATGCCGTTGTTGTTTTTGATTTTGGTGGTGTTTTGCGTTAATTCGCTATTCATGCCCGGAGCAAAAGAGGGTTTGGAATTTTTGTTTAAGCCTGATTTTTCTAAGCTCACACCGGCAGTGGTGCTCAGTGCTCTTGGACAAGCGTTTTTCTCGCTCAGCATAGGTTTGGGCTGTATGCTTACGTATGCATCATATTTCAATAATAAAACCAACCTATTTCGCAGTGCGCTGACCACGGCATCGCTCGATACACTTGTTGCAGTGCTTGCCGGAGTGCTGATATTTCCGGCTGTGTTCACCTACGGAGTGACACCGACACAGGGTCCAACATTGGTGTTTGTGGTATTCCCCTCAATTTTTCAAAACATGGCAGGTGGTGTGATTTGGGCGGCACTGTTTTTCTTCATGCTTTTTGTTGCCTCGCTCACGTCAACAATTTCAATGAGTGAGATTTCGATTGCTTATTTTTGTGATGAGCGCAAAATGGGGCGCAAAAAGGCGTGCACAATTTCCACATCTATAGCTTTGGTTTTTGGTGTGTTGTGTGCCCTTTCGTTTAGTGGAGTCAGCAATTTTGAGATATTTGGCTACACGTTTAATTTCTTCGACTTTTTCAATAATTGCTCGTCAAATGTGCTTTTGCCGGTTGGCGGTATGTTTGTTGCTATTTATGCCGGACATAAGCTCGATAAGAAAATATTTCGTGACCAACTCACAAATGGAGGCACACTGCGTGCTCCGGTGAAATTGATGCGCTTCTTGCTCCGATGGGTAGCACCCACCGGCGTTGCAATAGTGCTATTGGCGTCAATAGGAGTGATATAGAGTGGTGACGGCTATTTGAGTATGTCGAAATTTTCGACATACACTTCAGTGATTGTGCGCTTAATGGCATTGCGGTCTTCCCAATAGCGGGTGCGCAATTTGCCTTCAACGAGCAGTCGTGAGCCTTTGCGTATGTATTTTTCGGCAATTTCAGCAGCAGCATCCCACATGACAATGTTGTGCCACTCGGTGCGCTCGGGAATTTCAGCGCCTGAGGCAGTGCGACGAGCGCGCTCAGTGGTAGCTAAAGAGAAAGATGCAACCGGACGGGTCTCGGCATATCTAATTTCGGGGTCTTTGCCAACATACCCCATGAGTATAACTTTATTCATTGTCTTCAGCAGCGTGATATTCAACTAAACCGGGCATAGAGTATCGCTCAATTTTGTCAATGCTAGCGCCAAAGTCGGCAGCTACTTTGCGCAACACATCTTCAAACATAACGCAAGTTGAGCCTACAAAGTTTATAGGGTTGTTTTGGTAGTCGTAAGCAATGATGTTGCGTTTGAAGAATAGCATTAGAGAGTCGTACACGAGTTTGTAGACATACTCGTTGTCAATGTAGTCATGCAAGAAGAAAGCGTATTTAGAAAGGGAGCGAGAGGGGAGCTGTCCGCGATATACCTCGTCGATGAGAGCATTTTCGCTGATTTGAAATTTCTCGTAAAATTTTATTACCAAATCTTTAGGAGCCAAGCCTTTGAGTATGTCAGAGACAAAGTTTTTGCCCATGTTGGCGTTAGAGCCTTCGTCGCCGAGTATGAATCCGAGCGGGCGCACGTTTTTCACTATTTCTTTGCCGTCATAATAGCAAGAGTTTGAGCCGGTGCCGAGAATGCAAGCCAAACCGGGCTTGTGCACGAGCAAACCGCGTGCGGCGCCAACAATGTCGCTTTCAATGGTGCACGGTGTTTTGAATTGTGCAATGATTGATGATTCCATGGTTTTGTTGTGTTCCATGGTAGCGCAACCGGCACCGTAATAGTACACATGATCCCAACGGCGTTTGAAAAAAACGTCGGGCAATTCCAAACGTATAGAGTGAGAAATCTCTCGGCGAGTTTGGAAATAAGGGTTCAAACCAGTGGTGAACGCATGTTCAACAATTTTTGAACCGTCGCACAAAGCCCATTCGGTGCGAGTGCTCGAGCTTTCGGCTATGACTTTCATTTAATACGCGTTTTAAAAATAAGTGTTGAGCAAAGTTAATGCAAAAAGTTAAAAACTCCAACTTTTTAACGAAACTTCTACTAAATGTAACTATTCAGCGGCCATTTTTCATGTCCGCTGAATAGTTACGAGATGTGTGAAGTTTATTAAAAAATGTAGTTAATGATTAAATAAGGTTTAAATAAGGGCGGTGATATTGTGTT
This sequence comes from uncultured Bacteroides sp., assembly GCA_964523655.1. GTDB lineage: Bacteria > Bacteroidota > Bacteroidia > Bacteroidales > Muribaculaceae > CAG-873. Next base: position 21,207 of record CAZGAN010000001.1, on the reverse strand, counting down.
TTTTTGAATGAATGAGTACTTTTGTAGTGCTTGAAAAGTCAACAAATCATGAACCCAAATAAATTAATCAACATCATATTGGCAGCGTCGTTTGCAATCACCGGAACGCAAGGCGTTTTAGCCCAAACATCAAACATTACTTACGTAGCTCCAACGGAGAAAATACCATTTGTAACAGACCTGGGAGCGCAGCCTGCGCCCAAAGGACTTGACGGCAAAAATATAGCAATGTGGCAAAGCCACGGTTTTTATTTTGAGCCCAAACTCAACCGATGGGAGTGGCAGCGTGCGCGCATTTTTGAGACAGTTGAAGACTTGTACACACAAAGCTATGTACTTCCGTTTTTGATGCCTATGCTCGAGAATGCCGGAGCTTATGTGTTGTGTCCACGTGAGCGCGACACAAGCCGTGTTGAGCTAATTATTGATAATGACGGAGGTAATGCCGTTGGCACATACCACGAATCAGATAAGCATTGGAAGAAAGTTACTCCCGGATTTGGGTATCACAAAGAAGAGCTTCGCGACTTAGATAATCCCTTCCGCGATGGCACAGCTCGCCAAATCAAGGCAACAAACAATGCGAAGAAAGAAAGCACTGTTTCATGGACAGCCGATTTCCCAAAGGCTGGAGAATATGCAGTGTATGTGTCGTATGCAACAGTGAAAAACAGTGCTACCGATGCTACTTATCGCGTAAATTCACTTGCCGGCACCCGCGAATTTAAGGTTAACCAGCAAATGGGTGGAGGCACATGGGTTTATCTTGGCAAATTTCCGTTTGCTGAGGGTAAGCAGCATTTGCCGGTTGTGGAGCTCTCAAACTTGAGCAACGATAAAAATGCTGTTATCACTGCCGATGCTGTGAAAATTGGCGGAGGTATGGGCAATGTTGCTCGCATAGTCAAAGAACCTACCGATGATACGGATTATGAATATGTGAAAAGTGGGTATCCGCGATTCACTGAGGGCGCTCGCTATTGGTTGCAATGGGCGGGAGCTCCTGATAGCGTCTACACCACGAGTAATAATGCTAACGACTATACCGACGACTATAAATCGCGTGGTGAGTGGGTGAACTGGATGGCCGGAGGCTCGTCAGTGTTGCCAAAACGCGATGGTTTGCATGTGCCCATTGACCTCTCATTTGCATTTCATAGCGATGCCGGAACGACTAAAAACGACTCTATAATCGGCACACTTGGCATATATTGCACAAAAACGACTAACAACGGTAAGTATGCTAACGGCACTTCGCGATTGGCAGCCCGTGAACTCACAAATTTGGTGATGACAAACATAGTGAGCGATGTGCGTCGCCAATTTGAGCCAAATTGGACACGTCGCGAAATGTGGGATAAGTCGTACTACGAGGCTCGAGTGCCTGAAGTTCCGGCAATGTTGCTTGAGCTACTAAGCCACCAGAATTTCGCCGATATGAAGTATGGTCTTGACCCGAACTTCCGCTTCACGGTTTCGCGCGCGATATATAAAGGTATGTTGCAATTTCTTTCGCGTCGCGACGGCCGTGACTATGTTGTGTCGCCGCTAGCTCCGCGAGCTTTTGCTATCACGGCAACAACTCCCGGTTCGTATAGCTTGACTTGGAGTTCAACTATCGACACATTGGAGAAAACCGCAGTGCCCACTTACTATCTTGTTGAGGAGCGCGTTGATAACGGAGCATTCAAACAGATAGCTAAGGTTGTTGACACTCAGTGTAATATAACCGTTAACGATAATCACATACACTCATATCGCATTATTGCCGGAAATGAGGGCGGAGTGTCATTCCCCTCAGAAGTGCTGGCATTGTGCTATAAGCCATCGTCGGCAACAACAGTGAATATAGTAAATGGCTTTACTCGTGTGTCGGCTCCCGACTGGTTTGAAGCCGGAGATATAGCAGGATTTTACGATACTCGCGACCACGGAGTGCCTTATATCAAAGATATATCATTTATCGGTTCGATGATTGAATATCGTCGCAACATACCTTGGATGGACGATGATGCTGCCGGATTTGGCGCTTCACGTTCAGACTATGAGGATAAAGTTGTGGCAGGTAATACTTTCGACTTTGTGTACACTCACGGTAAGGCTATAGCAGATGCCGGATACGGCTTTGTGTCGAGCAGCCTTGAGGCTTATGAGAACTCAGCAATATCAACAACAGAGCCACAAGTGCTTGACTTGATACTCGGCAAACAAAAAGAAATAAAACAAGGTCGCGGTGTTTATGGCACACGCTATAAAGCATTCACCACAGCGCTTCAAAATAAGATTAAGGCGCACACTCAAAACGGTGGCGATGTGTTTGTGAGCGGAGCTTATGTGGCTTCCGACATTTGGGATAATCCCTACTCAAGCAAAAGCGTAGCCGATGCTGATAAGCAGTTTGCATCAGATGTGTTAGGCTATAAATGGCGCGTAGGTCAAGCCGCTATAAAAGGTGACGTTTATCAAGTGCCGGTGCGCTATAAAGCACTCAGCAAGGGTAGTTATTCATACAATGCCGAGCTCAGTGAAGATTGCTATGCCGTTGAGTCGCCCGACTCATTCTACCCGGCTGACGACAATCGTGGCTGCACATTCATTCGCTATACCGAAAATAATCTTGCTGCCGGCACCGCGTTCGACAATAATTCATATCGCACAGTGGTTATCGGATTTCCGTTTGAGACTATCAAAACCGATAGCGAGCGCAATGCACTCATGCGCCAGGTGCTCAACTTCTTCAAAAAATAATAACTTTAATATATGAAAACAATCGACTGTTTTATCCCGTACGCTTCACTCAAACAAGCGAAAGCAACTATTGACGGATTGCGTCAAAGTGCGTTGGTATCTAACATATATCTTCTTGCAACGAGCAACGATGCTGCAGCGGTTGAAGGTTGCACATTGATCAACATTGACTCGCTCAATTCATCAGCCACAATGCAAAAAATAGCCGAGTCAGCAACTGCCGACTATATTTTGCTCTACACAAAATACAATAATCTTGTGCTTGGCTATTTTGCACTCGACCGTTTTGTGCGTCTGGCAGAAGACTCGCAAGCCGGCATGCTCTATGCAGATAGCTACACAGTTGTTGACGATAAGCAAACAAATGCGCCGGTGATTGACTATCAATTCGGCTCTTTGCGCGATGATTTCAATTTTGGCTCTGTGCTATTTTTCAATGCCGCCAAATTTAAAGAAGCCGCTGCCGGTATTGATGTGCAATACACAGCTGCCGGTCTCTATGACTTGCGTCTTCGTCTCAGTCGCATAGCTTCGCTTGTGCATGTCAATGAGTATCTTTATAGCGATGTTACCGTTGACACTCGCAAATCAGGAGAAAAGATTTTTGACTATGTAGACCCGAAAAATCGCGGCGTGCAAATTGAGATGGAACAAGCATGCACCGCTCACCTCAAAGCAATAGGCGGCTATTTGGAGCCTAAATTTGCCGATATAGATTTCAATAAAGGAGAATTCAAGTATGAGGCATCAGTGATTATACCGGTGCGCAACCGCATACGCACCATTCGCGATGCTATTGCTTCGGTGCTCAGCCAAAAAACTAATTTTGCATTTAATCTAATTGTTATTGATAACCATTCGACCGATGGCACAAGTCAAGCTATAGATGAATTTCTTGGCGATCCGCGCGTGATTCACATCATGCCCGAGCGCAAAGACCTAGGCATTGGCGGTTGCTGGAATGTTGGTGTGCAACATCCCGATTGCGGTAAATTTGCAGTGCAACTTGACAGTGACGACGTTTATGCCGATGAAAATACACTTGGCAAGATTGTGAATGCTTTCTATGAGCAGAAGTGCGCAATGGTGGTAGGCACATATCAACTCACCGATATCGACAAAAATCCCATTCCACCGGGCGTGATTGACCATAAGGAGTGGACTCCCGAAAACGGACGCAACAATGCTCTTCGCATCAATGGCTTAGGCGCTCCACGTGCGTTCTACACTCCCATGTTGCGCGAAATACATGTGCCCAACACCAGCTATGGAGAGGACTACGCTCTAGGTTTGGCATTCTCTCGTCATCATCAGATTGGCAGAATCTACGATGTGCTCTATCTTTGCCGTCGATGGGAAGACAATTCAGACGCTTCGCTCGATGTGGTCAAGATGAACAATAACAACCTTTATAAAGACCGTATTCGCACATGGGAGCTACAAGCTCGCATTGCATTAAACAAATAATATTTTAACCTATGCTATCAGACAACATTGACAAGTTTTTGAACACTCAGCTCGCCGAATGGCAAACTGCAGCCGATAATTATGCCGCGCTCAAAAATGTGAAAGTAAAATCATTTGACGTTGACGGCATGCCAATCAAGGTGCAGTTTAATCCGGCGCGCATAGTCTCGTCAGCAGCGAAAGTTGATGCAAAAAGTCTTAGTGAACGCAAGTGCTTTTTGTGCGCAGAAAATCGCCCTACTCAGCAACAAGGCATAAGTTGGAGTCGATACACCGTGCTCGTAAATCCGTTCCCAATATTTCCGCGTCACTTCACTATACCTGATAATAGCCACGTTGATCAGCTCATTTTAGGTCGCATTGCCGACATGTATAATCTCTCAAATGAGTTGCAAGGCTATGCAGTGTTCTATAACGGCCCGAAATGTGGTGCATCAGCGCCTGACCACATGCATTTTCAAGCCGGAAATATAGACTTTCTCACGTTGCCTGACATGATTTTTCAAGCAGAAATGCGCACTGTGACTACTGTTGGAAGCGATAACCTTTCGGTGATTGACTCGTTGCCGCTAAAAATGTTTGTCATAGACACGGTGTCAGAAGATTCGGCTACTCAGTTGTTTGCGAAACTCTATGACGCGCTTCCGGTTAACGAAGGAGAGACAGAGCCCATGATGAATGTGCTTTCGTTCACGTTGCCGTTTTCAACGTATATCATAGTGATACCGCGCAAGCGCCATCGTCCGTCGTTCTACGGCACTGAAGGCGAAGGCACAATGCTTTTGTCGCCGGCATCGGTCGACATGGGTGGCGTGTTTATCACTCCGCTTGAAAAAGATTTCAATAGCATAGATGCTGATGTGGTGCGTCGTGTTTATAGCGAGTTGTGCCTGTCAACAGAAGAAATTAACGATATCGTAGCAAAAATAAAAAAGTAAACCGATATGACCAATCAACCGTGCATAACTGTTGGCATTTTGAATGCCCCGACAATTAATATTGATCTCTTGAAACCATACACTGTTGATGGAGAGCAAGTGAGTGGGGCACAATCAATTTCTGTGACTGCTGATGGAAAAATCAGTTGGCAAAACAAGATTTATGCCGGTGAGTTGATGTTTTCTCCTGTAGCCGATGATTGCATTTTTGAAATAAAAGATGTGGTTATTGGTGTTAATTTTCACTGGCAACGCAAAGAAAATCAGCGTTTCAGCGGTGCGGCAAAGTTTATAGTAGAGCACAATCAACTCACCATTATCAATATATTGCCGGTTGAAGATTATCTGTTGAGCGTGATCTCATCAGAAATGAGCGCTCATGCTTCGCTTGAACTACTTAAGGCTCATGCCGTTATCTCGCGCTCGTGGCTGCTCGCCCAAATTGAGAAAAATAAATCGTTGGCAAAAAGTAATGCCGCTTACAGTGCGTGCACCGAAACCGACGGTGAACGCATAAAGTGGTATGACCGCGAAGACCATGTCAATTTTGATGTGTGTGCCGACGACCATTGTCAGCGCTATCAAGGTGTGACACGACAGTCAACACCAACTGTGGCTGAGGCTATTGCCGCTACTCGCGGACAGGTGCTCACCTACGATGGCGTGTTGTGCGATGCTCGTTTTTCAAAGTGTTGTGGCGGAGTGCTCGAGCAATTTGAAAACTGCTGGGAGCCTAAGCATTACAACTATCTTGTTGCACGCCGTGATAGTGTGAATCCGACTGACTTTGCCGATTTGCGTTGCGAAGCGACTGCCTCGCGTTGGATTGCCGAGCGCCCTGATGCATTTTGCAATACCTCAGACCCGGCAATACTCTCGCAAGTGCTCAATAACTATGACCAAGAGACCACTGACTTCTATCGTTGGACAGTCACATACACACAAGCTGAGCTTTCGGCACTTGTGAAAGAGCGTTCGGGCATAGATTTTGGTGATATACTTGATTTGCAGCCGCTTGAGCGTGGCACATCCGGCCGCATTGTGCGTCTGCGCATAGTAGGCACAAAACGCACCATGATTATTGGTAAAGAGCTTGAAATACGTCGCACACTTTCAAAAAGTCATCTATATAGCTCAGCCTTCACTGTCACTCATGATGGCGACACATTCACTTTGCACGGAGCAGGGTGGGGACATGGTGTTGGACTATGCCAAATCGGAGCTGCCGTGATGGGCGCAAAAGGATATGACTATCGTCAAATTCTGGCACACTATTTTGTAAACTCTCAACTCTCAAAAATATACTAATTACCTTAACTGCTATTAATAATGAAGCAAACAACAAAACGTAACCCCTGGGCTTGGATACCCACACTATATTTTGCGCAAGGATTGCCATACGTTGCCGTGATGACTATTTCTGTTATCATGTATAAACGCTTGGGCATCTCAAACACAGACATTGCTCTCTACACCGGCTGGCTATATTTGCCGTGGGTGATAAAACCATTCTGGAGCCCGTTTGTCGACATCATGCGCACAAAGCGTTGGTGGACACTCACCATGCAGTGGATTATAGCTTTTGCCCTTGCCGGCATAGCATTTACCATACCAACGCCGCTATTTTTCCAACTCACATTGGCTATATTTTGGATAGTTGGCTTCACTTCGGCTACTCACGATATTGCAGCCGACGGCTTTTATATGCTGGCTTTAACCGAGCATGAGCAGTCGTTGTATGTTGGCATTCGTTCCACATTCTATCGAGTAGCCACGGTTGCCGGTCAAGGCTTATTGGTGATTATAGCCGGACTCATTGAAACAAACTCAGGGCTTGCACCGGTGAATCTTGACGTGAAGGCATCGCCGACGGTTGAGTGGCAAGCTCAAGATTTAGCGAATTTGCAATATGACAATGCCGACGGCGAACTCAAATTTGTTGCATCAAAACTCGCTGATGTGTCAACAAAAGCACCTGCCACTGTCAGCGTTGACGGTGAAGATGTGCCGTTCGCTCAATATGCGGTGATGATGCGCGATTCAGTTAAGCATCTCAACCAAGCTAACGGTTTTGTGCCGGCTGATGTTCCCGCTGCTGCAGGTGCTGCAACGGTATCGACCGGCAATGAAGACGGTGCTTTCACAAAGTGGATGAAAAATACTTTTGGCGAGCATCGCGAAGTTTCTAACGACAATGTTGCCAACAACTTTGCTATTGTTGGTGTGCGTCTCAACAAAGCGCCTGAAGCGGGTGAAACTATTGTGCTTAATGTTACCTATAAAGGTGGAGACCAAAGCATAAAACTTGAGCAAGATAAACTTGTGACTCGCTTTGAATTTACTGCCGACAATTGGGATAAACCCGCATATCTTTATTTTGAAGTAGACCATAAACTTTCGGCTGCAACATCGGCACAATTTGCCGGGGCATCGGGCAACATACCGATGGCTTGGCTGGTTGTTTTTGCCGTGCTTTCAGCATTCTTCTTCTGCGTTGCCGCATATCACAGTTGGGCACTACCCAAACCTGCTGCCGACGATAATCGCAGTGCTACCACAGCTTCGCAAATCTTCAAAGAATTTTTTGAAACATTTAAAACATTCTTCCAGAAGAAACAAATAGTTGTGGCAATATTGTTTATGTTGCTTTATCGTTTGCCTGAAGCACAACTTGTTAAACTTATAAACCCATTCTTGCTTGACCCAATAGACAAAGGCGGTCTTGGTTTGACCACCGGTGAAGTGGGTATAGTTTACGGCACAGTTGGCATAATCGGCTTGACTATTGGCGGCATAATCGGCGGTATAGTTGCCGCTCGTGGAGGCTTGAAAAAATGGCTGTGGCCAATGGCTTGGAGCATGTCGCTCACTTGCCTCACATTTGTCTATCTCAGTTATTGGCAAGACCACTCACTCCTCACAGTTAATATTTGCGTATTCATTGAGCAATTTGGATATGGCTTTGGCTTTACCGCTTATATGCTCTATCTCATATATTTCTCAGAAGGCACTCACAAAACAGCACACTATGCTATTTGCACCGGATTTATGGCGCTTGGCATGATGCTGCCAGGCATGGCTGCCGGCTGGCTGCAAGAGTGCATCGGATATAGACATTTCTTTGTATGGACAATGATTTGCTGCGCTGCAACAATCGGCATCTGTGCATTTATAAAAATAGACCCGGCTTTCGGTCGTAAACAAGTTAAAGAATAAATGAAACGTTGCATATTTTCATTGATGGTTGCGCTGCTCGCGCTTGCAGCATCAGCGCAAGTGTTGCCGGGCATAGAAGTGCTCCGCAACAATGGCTTTGCTCAATTGCAAGGCAAACGTGTTGGCTTGATTACCAATCCAACAGGCGTTGACAATAACTTGAAGTCAACTATCGACATACTTCACGATGCTGAGGGTGTTGAGCTGGTTGCATTGTTTGCTCCTGAGCACGGTGTGCGTGGCGACGTGCATGCCGGTGACCATGTTGGCAATTTTGTTGACCCGGCAACAGGCGTTACCGTTTATTCAATCTATGGCAAAACTCGTAAGCCGACGGCTGAAATGCTTAAAAATGTAGATGTCTTAGTCTATGACATACAAGATAACGGTTGCCGCTCATATACGTTTATTTCAACTATGGGTTTGGCTATGGATATGTGTGCTCAGCTTGGCAAACAGTTCATGGTGCTCGACCGCCCAAATCCTGTTAGCGGTAACAAAGTTGAGGGTTGTGTGACTGAAGACTCTTGCATATCGTTTGTGAGCCAATTTAAAATACCTTATTTGTATGGCCTCACTCCCGGAGAGCTTGCTATATATCTCAATAAAAACAACATGTTGGAGTCGGGCAAAAAGGTAGATCTCACTGTTGTGCCCATGGAAGGATGGCATCGAAACATGTCGTTCCGCGAAACTGGAATGCCGTGGGTGTTGCCTTCGCCGCATATTCCCAGTCCCGAATCAGCGCTCTACTATCCGTGCTCAGGCATCTTTGGCGAATTAGATTATGTGTCAATCGGTGTTGGCTATACTGAGCCGTTTAAACTCTTTTGCACACAATGGGTTGATGCACAAGCTCTCTCTAAGCGCATGAACGACCTTAATCTTCCCGGCCTCATGTTCCGCCCCATATACATCAAACCGTTTTATGCAGTAGGCAAAGGCGAAAATTTGCAAGGAGTGGAAGTGTATATCACAGATGTAGAGGCAGCTCCAATCACACTCACACAGTTTTATGTGATGCAAGAACTCGCAGCTATGTATCCCGATAAAGCAGTGTTTAAAGAGGGTAATTCAAACGTGAAACGCTATAGCATGTTTGACAAAGTTTGTGGCAGCAAAGAAATACGCCGTCGCTTTACTCAAAATCACAAAGTTGCCGATATTATCGACTACTGGAATAAAGACGCTCAAGCATTTAAGGCAGCCTCAGCTGACTGCTATTTGTATAATTGAAAACAATGAATTATAACGATTTCCTTACAGATATTTTCGAGTTTGTAGATCATGACAGGATTTACACCGATGAGTTGCGATGCCTCGCTTGGGGCACCGATGCCAGCTTCTATCGTATTCTCCCGAAAATAGTGATTCGTTCAAAAAGCCGTCAGGAGGTTGCTCAAATTCTCAAAACAGCTTCCGAATATAAAATTCCGGTAACTTTTCGTGCTGCCGGCACAAGTCTTTCAGGTCAGTCAATCACTGACTCGGTGCTTATTGTTGCCGGGAAAAATTGGGAAGACTATGAAATAGCCGAAAACGGTGAATATATCACGCTTCAACCCGGCATCATCGGTGCTCGCGTGAATCAATTGCTAGCACCGTACAAGCGCATGTTTACCCCCGACCCGGCATCGAAAAATTCGGCTATGGTTGGAGGCATTGTAATCAATAATGCTTCGGGCATGAACTGTGGCACTCACGCTAATTCTGACCGTATGCTGCGCTCAATGGGCATAATTCTTGCCGATGGCACTGTGCTCGATACAGGCAATGAGGAGTCGCGTCGCAACTTTGCCGAAGTACACCCCGATATCATAAAAGAGATTGAAACCTTGCGCGATGAAATACGTGCCGACGAAGAGTTAACAGAACGCATTGCTCGCAAGTACTCTATAAAAAATGTGACCGGTCTAAATATCCGTCCGTTCATAGCTTACGATGATCCGTTTGACATCATAGCACACTGCATGGTAGGCAGTGAAGGCACACTCGGCTTCATGTATAGCGTGACTGTTAACACTGCTCCGGTGTTGCCATGTGCCGCCAGCGCTATGCTTTATTTCCAAGAGATGGAGGAGGCGTGCCACACTGTTGTGGCGCTTAAAAAAGCCAACGTGGTTGATAGCTGCGAGATGCTCGACAAAAAATCATTGGCTTCAGTTAATGATACAACCGGCGATGGACTCACTGCTTTGCTTATTGATACAAAAGCTGCAACCGAAGAACAATTGCAAGCTAATATAAATGCTATACTCGCAGTCTTAGCCGACTTTAAGCTCTACAAACCGGCTGAATTCTCGTCAGATCCTGCCGTTTATGGTAAGTGGTGGGGCATACGTTCGGGTGTGTTCCCTGCTGTTGGAGGCACACGTCCGTTGGGCACAACATCGCTAATTGAAGATGTGGCATTTCACATTGACGACCTACCGTCAGCCACTGCCGACCTGGCACAATTGCTGGTTGATTGTGGTTATGACGATGCATGCATCTATGGTCATGCTCTCGAAGGTAACTATCACTTCGTTATTGCCCAGGGTTTTGACCATCCCGGCGATGTGGAAAAATACAGAAATCTCATGCAACAAGTTGAAACACTTGTTGTTGACAAATATGATGGCTCGTTAAAAGCCGAGCATGGCACCGGTCGCAACATGGCGCCGTTTGTTGAGAAAGAGTGGGGAGCAAAAGCATTTGGCATAATGCGCCGTCTGAAAGGTATTATGGACCCTCACAACATACTCAACCCCGGTGTGATTTTCAATGATGACCCCGAGTGCTACATCAAAAACATGAAACCGCTGCCACTCACAAACGACCATGTTGACCGTTGCATTGAGTGCGGTTTCTGTGAAGTTAATTGTGTGTCGTGCGGATTCACTCTTTCGGCTCGTCAACGCATCATTGTGCAGCGCGAAATTTCGCGTCTGCGACAAACTCATGAAGATGATGCACGTCTGAAACAGTTGGAGCGCCAATTTAAATATCTGGGTAATAAGACGTGTGCCGGCGATGGTCTGTGCTCAACATCGTGCCCGATGCGCATAAACACTGCCGACATGATTCACGACATTCGTCGCGATGCATTGTCGCGCACGTCTAAAGGTTACAAACTCGGTAAGTGGGCAGCCGATCATCTCTCTACGGTTGAAACAACTCTGCGCCCGGTGCTTAATCTCGCCGGAAGTGCGCATACTTTGCTTGGCGATAAAAATGTGAACTCACTGGGCCGCACGTTGCATCACATTGGTGTGCCCCTATGGACTTCGGCTCTACCCGCGGCAACAAAGGCAAATGTGGTGCAAACTCACTTGCCGCGCAAAGTGGTTTATTTCCCGTCGTGCATAAATCAAACCATGGGCGCATCAAAAGAGAAAGGCTCTGAGGTTAAGCCCATGATTCAAGAAATGACCGAACTTTGCAACAAAGCAGGTTATGAGGTGATATTCCCTGAAAATATGAAAAATCTGTGCTGTGGCATGATTTGGGAAAGTAAGGGTATGCCTGAAATTGCAAACGGCAAAACTGCCGAGCTTGAACGCGCCTTGCTTGAGGCATCAGACGGTGGTCGCATACCGGTGCTTTGTGACCAGAGTCCGTGCTTACACCGCATGCGCAACAATATAAAAACTCTGAAATTATATGAACCCGCTGAGTTTATAGAAACATTTCTTGTGCCGCATCTCGAATTTCGTCCTACCGATGAGCCGGTATCTGTGCACATCACTTGCTCAACGCGCCACATGGGGCTTGCCAACACAATTGTGTCTCTTGCCGGCCGTTGCTCACGCAATGTTATAGTGCCGTCAGAAATTGGCTGTTGTGGATTTGCCGGCGACAAAGGATTTATGGTTCCCGAACTCAATGCTTGGGCTCTACGCAAATTAAAGCCACAGCTTGCCGCCAACGGTGTGCACCGTGGTTTCTCTAACTCACGCACTTGCGAAATAGGTCTAACTAACAATTCAGGCATACCTTATAAATCAATAGCCTACTTGGTGAATGAAGTGACGGTTGCCAAAAAATCTTCTTATTAATTCCATGCATACCAACCTTAAACAACGGCCGCAACGCCTTTTGGCGCTAGACATACTGCGAGGCATAACCATCGCAGGCATGATTTTGGTCAACAATCCCGGCACGTGGAGCGATATTTACGCTCCTCTTTGTCATGCTGAGTGGAATGGGCTCACTCCAACTGATTTGGTATTCCCGTTTTTCATGTTCATTATGGGAGTGTCAACATATTTTTCGTTGCGCAAATACGACTTCAAACTATCTGCCGCTGCTGCGCTCAAAATATTGCGTCGCACTGTAGTGATTTTTGCCATAGGTATGGCTATCGCTTGGCTTGCGCGATTTTTACGAGCTCTCACCGGAGGCGAAGCTACCCTTTGGCAAGCGATAAACAACTTTGACTCGATGCGCGCTCTTGGCGTGATGCAACGTTTGGCGCTATGCTATGGCATCGGCTCGGTGATAGCGCTGCTATTCAAACGCTCTGTGACTTGGGTGATAGGTGCTATTCTTGTGATATATAGCTTCTTGCTGCTTATTGGTAATGGCTATGAATTCTCAAACAACAATATAATTTCAATTGTTGATCACGCTGTGTTTGGCGCTAAACACATGTATAGCGACACTATTGACGGTGTTACTCTCGATTTTGACCCCGAGGGACTCTTGAGCACACTCCCGGCTATCGCTCACATGCTTATTGGATATGTGTGCGGTTCGTTAATTATTGCATCTAAAGACAACAAAACGCGCATTAATAAGTTATTCATAGTAGGAACGTCTCTCACTTTTGCCGGATTTTTGTTGTCGTATGGTCTTCCCATCAACAAAAAAATCTGGTCACCAACATTTGTGATAACAACTTGTGGCTTAGCTTCAAGTTTTCTCGCATTGCTGATATGGATAATTGACATAAAGGGCTACAAACGCTGGTGTCGTTTCTTCGAGGCTTTTGGCGTGAACCCCTTGTTTATGTATGTGCTTGGCTCTGTGTTGAGCCTGCTCTTCAGCTTTATAAAAGTGCCATATTACATGGCTGCTGACGGCTATATCTCAATACATGGCTGGATTTTTGAAGTATTGTGTATGCCCATCGCTGCATACAATATCACTCTCGCATCGCTCTTCTTCGCTATCATTTTCGTATGCATTAATTGGTGCGTGGGATATGTATTATATAGAAACAAAATTTACATCAAAATATGAAACTTATTGCTGACTGTGGTAGCACTAAAATTGATTGGTGCTTAATTAATAATGGAAAGGTGATGAAGCAAATCTTCACGTGCGGCATGAACGCTGTGATGCTGACACATGAAGAAATGGCGCAACGCTTTGCCAATGAACTTGTGCCCGAAATCAAAGATTTTGAGGTGCATGAGGTGTACTTTTACGGCGCCGGATGCATCAATGAACAAGTTTGCAATAATGTGGCAAATGCTCTTCGTGCCAATCTCAAGGCTGAAATTGTTGAAGTGCACACCGACCTACTCGCGGCAGCACGTGCTCTCTTTGGCCATAGCGCCGGTATAGCTTGCATACTCGGCACCGGCTCTAATTCTTGCTATTATGATGGCGATAAAATATGCAGCAACGTTTCACCGCTGGGATACATACTCGGCGATGAAGGTTCGGGCGCAGTGCTTGGCAAGATACTGATTGGCGATATCTTAAAAAATCAGCTTCCCGAGCATCTTTGCAATAAGTTTTTGTTGCAATACGGTCTTGACCGCATGACAATCATACAGCGTGTGTATCGCGAACCTCAAGCCAATCGATTCTTAGCTTCAGTTTCTCCGTTCTTGTTGCAAAACATTAATGAGCCGGAGATCCACAACTTGGTGCTCCGCTCGTTTAAAGCATTCTTTAAGCGAAATATCACCCAATATGACGGATATAAAGACTTGAAAGTTAACTTTGTTGGCTCTATTGCTTACTACTACAAGGATGTGCTTGTTGAGGCTGCCGGCATGTGCGATTGCACTGTTGGCACCATCATCAAAAGCCCCATGCAGGGTCTCATCAGTTTCCACTCTTAATGTATCGTATATATGGCTTTCGTTAAAATCACAGAACAACCTTCTCTCTACAATAATCTTGAGAAAAAATCAGTGGGCGAAATACTCCACGACATAAATAATGAAGATAAAAAAGTGGCTCTTGCCGTTGAAAAAGCCATTCCTCAAATAGAAAAGCTCGTGACTGAAATTGTGAAGCGCATGAAACAAGGCGGTCGCATTTTCTACATGGGCGCAGGCACTTCCGGTCGTCTTGGAGTGCTCGATGCTTCTGAAATACCGCCAACATACGGCATGGATCCGTCGCTGGTTGTGGGCATTATTGCCGGAGGTGATACTGCTCTCCGCAATCCGGTTGAGAATGCTGAAGACGACACCGAGCAAGGTTGGCGCGACTTGCAAGCATTCAATGTTAATAAGAAAGATACCGTTATCGGTATTGCCGCTTCAGGCACTACTCCCTATGTTATCGGCGCCCTCAATGCTTGTCGTGAGCATGGCATACTAACCGGTGCTATAACCTCAAACCCTGATGCTCCGCTCAGCCACGCTGCCGACATTGCTATTGAAATGATTGTTGGCCCGGAATATGTGACCGGCAGCTCTCGCATGAAATCGGGCACCGGACAAAAACTAATATGCAACATGATTACCACCACTGCCATGATTCAGCTGGGCAGAGTCAAAGGCAACAAAATGGTGAATATGCAACTCTCTAATGCCAAGCTCGTTGACCGTGGCACTCGCATGGTGATTGATGAGCTTGGATTACCTTACGACGATGCTAAACGTCTGCTCCTGCTCCACGGCTCGGTGAAGGCTGCCGTCGACGCATATCATAACTCTTAACTCCTCAACTCTCAAATGAAAAAACTTCTTTTCTTTGCTGCCATGTTAGCTCCACTTGCATCATTAGCTCAAACGCCTCAGCCGGCAAAAAACTACACTGAGCTTTATTGGCAACGTGCCTCGCTGTTTGATGCGCTTGGCTGCGACTCAACGTCGATTGTTATGCTTGGCAACTCGCTTACGCACGGCTGCGAGTGGCACGAATTGTTTAATAACCCGAAAGTGCTCAATCGTGGCATTAACGGCGATATAGTTGAAGGTATTAAAGACCGTATCGACCCAATAGTTAACGGCCATCCTGCCAAAATATTTCTCCTCACCGGCGTTAACGATGTTAGTCACAATCTCTCTGCCGACTCTATTGCCAATGCTCTCGGCGAACTGATTGACATTATACGCACACGCACTCCGCAAACGCGTCTTTATGTGCAAAGCCTATTGCCTATAAACAATAGCTTTGGCAGATATAAACTCATGTTTGGCAAGGAACAAGTGATTCGCGACATAAATGCGCTTCTTGAGCCGATAGCCAAATCGAAAGGTTGCATTTGGATAAACTCTAATCCGCTTTTTTGCGACGATGAAGGTAATCTCAAAAAAGACTGGACAAACGATGGTTTGCATCTTCTTGCGCCCGGATACCTCGCTTGGCGCGATTTCTTGCTCCCATACATCAACGAGTAAAATTTCACAAAGTTAGATCATAAAAAAGGCCGATTCCAAAAAAATGGAGTCGGCCTTTTTTTGAGGCTATTTAATAGCTATGAATATCACTTATTTGATGATTTGTTTGCTGCTTACGCCGTTTTGTCGTTTGATGACGAGTTGTCCGGGAGTCGGATTGTCAACGCGCACACCTTGCAAGTTGAAGTATTCAACTTCACCGTTATTATTGTTGTCAACAGTGATGTTTTTAACACCTGCTGCTGAAGTCAAATCAAACGGCACAACAAAAAATGCGTTTGTGTAAGTCAATACAACTTTAGTACCTGAGATGATGCTGAAATCAGGAATGTATATGTAAGAATATCCCGGATATTCTTCGCTGGTGATTATTTGACCAACAACTTCTTTAGTTCCATCGCTAGTGCCTAAATAATAAAAGCTGGTAGCGCTGGGTTCGTAAATAACTTGTTTGGTAGCTGTTGCAGTTTTTGCTTCTGCATTGATATCAAATTTTACAGTGCAACCAAAGCCTGCGCAGTTATATACGGTGAGAACATTGTCAGCGTATTCTGAAAGTTCATACTTGTAAGATGTGTAATCTTCGTCTTCGTATGTTTCAGTATATTGGAACATTGTGTTTGCTTCGTCGAAATACATATACGCGTCAAGATCAGCCAAACCACTATCAGAACCTTCATCAGTAACTTCTTCAAGAATAATTCCCCAATAGTCACTCTCATTAGCGAAAGAATTACCGTCATTGCTGAGCACAATATCACTACTGTCAATACCCCAACCTTGACCGGTTACATATTGGAGTTTTGATATATAGTAGTTATATACAGTACCGGTTTCTTCATCCTCCTCTCCATAAACTTGTTGCATTGGAATTGAGATTTCACCGGTTTCTTCATCATATTTAGCAATGGCAGCAAAACCTATTACTCTGAAGTTGTTAAGTATGATGTCATAACCGTCAGAAGCATAGTCACCTGCATCATATACTTCTAATGGAGTATCGTCAGTAAACCAAGTGTCATAGCTATTAGAATAATAGTAAAAGCCCATAGAGAAGATGTTGCCAACAAGATCCTCTCTGCTCATCACTTTTTGTTGAGCAGCTTTCGCTTGATGCTTTTTGGGCATTTGAGACAAAGATTGCAAACCTTCGGTGATCACAGGTTGTTTGTGATTAATTGCAAGCTTTTCGATAGCAGCACTGTTACTGAGTTTTATGGGTGTGCCATCTTTAATCGGTAACTTGTTGAATGCTGACGCTGAAAGCGCTGTTGCAGCTAATAAAACTGCGAGAGAGTAGAATTTTTTCATACAAATTAATTAATTATGTAAGTAATTAGAGGTTTATAAAGTGCAAAGATAGCTTGATTTTCAATACATAATACTATGTTAACAATAATTAACGCAAATATCTGGGCGCAAGTATGAATACACCTAGTGAAAGCCCCACATTCCAATTCTGTGATGCTGTTGATGCGTAGTTTAAATATGCTGATAATGTGGCGTTAAATGGCAGACTGTAACACAAATCGAGCTCGCCAAAATATTTGGGGTGAGAGAACCATGAACCGTAGCGTGCAGCGGCATTTTCGGCTTCAACTATGCGTCGCATGGGCAAAAATGCGTGTAAGCTCAATCGGGCTGATATGCTTGAATTGTATTTGTAGATTGGCACTGCGCCAACGCCTATAAAACTGTTTGCACGAAATGCCGGATTAAAGGTGTTGTACGACATTGGAGTGGGGTAGTAGGCTGGCGCATTCACCAATGCAGCGCTGTAGTTTGACTCCAGTTTGTGTGTCGAAGCCATCACATCACCTTCAATACCAAAGCTGAAATGCTTTGACACATCGAAATAGTTGCGTGTGCGCACTTCTATTTGTGCCCATTTTGGCTTGTTGGAGTCGTCGGTGAGAAGTATATCTGCCGACTTAAAGTTGTAGTTGCCAATCACGCCCATTGCCGTGAAATTATAGTAATATCCACTCGTTGGATATGAAACATCATCGAGCGTGGAACTATTGTAGGCAGCGCGAAATTGAGCTAAATTATAGGTGGTATTGTCGCGTCCGAGCTTGTAGTTGAAGTCGCTGTTCGAACGGTAGAATGAGTCGTTGGTGTGACCAATGCCAAGTGAAAGGGTGAACTTTCCGCGCTCGCGTGCTGCCATTTCATAGTTGAGGCGCATGAAATATTCGTTGCCTATGATGAATGTGGGCACACGGTCTTCATAAAATAGATGTTCATCTTCGTAGTAGCGGCTACGCGACACTACGCCCAAAAAACTGATGCCCGAAGGCACACGTGTGCGCAAGTTAACCGCCGAGCGCAACATCGCTGCCATGTAGCTTTGTCCCACCCAGCCATGCAGATCTGCGCTGATTGACGAGAAACTCAGCGTTTTGTATGCAGCTGAGGCATATAGAAAGCTATTTGTTGACGAGGTGATGTAGCCGCCGAGCGAAAGTTTATAGTTGTCGTTGGGTGTAGCCTTTAAATCGAGCTTAAATAGCTCGGTGCTGTCGTTGTAGATGGCTTGTGGAAATAGGTCGCGCAGACGTCCCGGAGAGATGGCGCGAAAATATGATTGACGCACGTGGCTGATGCCAAAAGTGTCGGCATGTGCCGGAGTGAACAAATATTCCACATATTTGTTTTGCTTGGGAGTGCCTCCGCTCACCGACAACGAGTCGAAGTGCAAAAACGGAGTCTTTGATTTGAATGCGCCGCGCGCAGTGGCACGTGCCACTTTGGGCATGCGCGATGTCACGCGGCTCTTTATCGAGTCAATCATCGACAATCCTTTTTGGTATCCTTTATCGTATATCTGTTTTGCTGCCTGGAAATCGAGTAATCCGTACGGACGCACATCAACTCTTATTTTAATGCCCTTTTCGGGCGGTATGCTGTAGTCTTGACGACGCATCACAAGATTTTCTATTTGATCCATTAGCGATGTCTGTGGCCCTTTTTCTGCCGATGACACAGACACACCAATAATGATGTCGGGAGCAAAATCGGTGGTCATAACATCAACCGGGAAGTTGTCGAAAATGCCACCGTCATATTGCAGTTGTCCGTTTATTTTGATCGGCTGAAATACGATAGGAAATGACATTGACGTGCGTATGGCATCGCCCAAACTGCCTGATGAGTGTACAACTTTGTGCCCGGCTTCAACGTCGCTTGACACACATCTAAATGGTATGAACAACTTATTGAAATCTCCGCCACATTGCGCTGTGTAGGTCGAAAACAGATTCATAAACGCAAAATTCATGGGCAGCGGATTTATCAAGCTTGCCGGTATCTCTTGTGCTCGAGTTGTTGAGTCACGAAACGACACTGGCAGCGAAAAAAGAGCCGGACTCGGTTCTTGGCGCACAAAATAGTACACTTTTTTAGGATCAATCTTGCCGGTTGACCAATACGAGAAATCTTGACTTGTGATTAATTCCATCATCTCATCGGTGGTGTAGCCCGCGGCATAAAGTCCGCCAACTATCGCACCCATAGATGTGCCGGTGATGTAGTCGATGGGTATGTCGTTATCCTCCAATGCTTTAATTATACCTATGTGCGCAATGCCTCTTGCTCCACCACCACTAAGCACTAATCCCACTGATTGTGGTTTGCTTGGCGTATTGTCTTGAGCCAAAGCACTATTACCGGTAAAAAGGAGCATCAATATAATAACAATAGAGGTATAGACATATCTCATCGCGTGACTAGGATTAAAGTTTTACACTACAAAGATAACAATTCTCACGGCTTTTCGTTCTCTCTCCACTCAAAAAAAATTAGATAACAGCGCATATTTGTTATTCCGGCAGTATATTATTGAGCAAAAAAGGTATTACACCGATGTATGTCACGCCATCGTCATCAATCCATTGTTTGGCGCTGCCGTCGAGTACCACGATTTTACGGAAAAAGTCACCGGTATTTCTAAGAGAAAAAGTTTCTTGCGATTTTTTTTCGGGAGTGTCGATGTTAAGAGCCGATTGAATGTAAACTTTGTTGTTGCCGATGTTGACAACAAAATCTATTTCATATTGCGACATAGCACGTTTGCCATCAACAATGCGCGATACTTCTACAATTCCAACATCTACCGAATATCCGCGCATTATGAGCTCGTTGTAAATTAAATTTTCCATCAAATGAGAACGCTCTTGCTGACGGAAATTTAGGCGAGCGTTGCGCAGTCCCAAGTCCATAGCATAATATTTTTGTATCTTGTCAAAATACTTGCGCCCTTTCACATTCCAACGCTTTGCACTGTGAAACAGAAAGGCATCTTCAACATATTCCAAATAGTTTGATATGGTGTTATATGACGGAGTTTTGCCCATCAGCGAACTTGCCGTGTTGGCAAGTTTGTTGGGATTTGTGAGTGAGCCTACTGATGACGACAGTGCATCAACCAGGGCACTTAATATTGTGTCGTCTTTTAATTTATAGCGCTCAATGATATCTTTTATATAAACGTTGGTGAATAAACCTTGCAGATATTTTCGCTTTTCATTTTCGTCGGTTTCCAGCACGGCTAAAGGCATACCACCGTACATCAAATATTCTTCAAGCGCATCCGCTTTTTCGTGCTGCGATGCTGATAAGTATTCGGCAAACGACAATGGATAAACCCGAATCTCTGACCCACGGTCACGGAAATTAGTGACTATGTCTTTTGATAACATCTTTGAGTTTGAGCCTGTTACATACACGTCAAGATTTGGCTGTGCCATCAAATCGTTTAGTATGTCGTAAAAAGAAGTGTATAGTAGTTCCTTATCGTCGTCAGGCACAAGTGACATGTCAATATCTTCAGTCTTAACTTTATATGATAGTTGTATTTCATCAATTAGAACGTAAAACTTTTTGGTCTTATCTTTTGTACGCTCAATGATGTAGTCGTATAACAGATTGGGGTTGCGGTATTTGATGTCAGACTTTCTGTCAAGAGCAACCTCAACAAAGCAGTCCTCATTTGCTCCGTCTTCAATCAAACGGCTTTTAAATAACTTGAAGAGTAAAAACGATTTGCCGCAACGACGTATGCCGGTAACAATTTTTACTTTGCCGTTCCAGCGTTTGGCATACAGTTTTTCTATGTATTGTGCTCTGTCGATTATCATAATTATGCTATTTTTATATTGCCACTGAAAAAATGGTTGCAGTGTGCGACCGTTTTTTCAGTGCAAATATAATTATTTATTGCTAAATTGCAAAGAAAACGAACATAATTATTTGATAATCACCGTTGCAAG